>JAFGTN010000603.1 GCA_016934075.1 Pirellulales bacterium | reverse complement strand
CGGTGAATCAGACGCCGGTACCGCCAGGCAACGAAAATCCAAGTGATGGTCCATCCGACGGCAATCCTCGCATCGTTTCGGTGCCAGCCCAATTGGCTTCCTATGAGAAAAGCGGCGAACAGAATCCGCATGGGCAACCTTCAGATGCGCAGCCCGAGATAATCGACGTCAATCTGGCCGAGGCGGCCGAACAGGGCCACGACAGCCGGCTACTGCACGATGGCGACGTGGTCATGGTCACGCGTCGCGTGCCAAAACCGATACATGTTATCGGCCTGGTCAACAAGCCCGACAAATATGAAATGCCTGTCAACCAGGAGTTGCGCGTGCTGGACGCTTTGGCCATGGCCGGAGACCGGTCGATGCAGGCAGCCGACAAGGTGCTTATTATTCGCCAGATCGAAGGCCGCAAGGAGCCGATCAAAATCGACGTGAGCGTGAAAGAGGCCAAGGAAAACGGGGCCGCAAACGTGCGGCTGGCTCCAGGCGATATCGTCAGCGTCGAAGAAACGCCTGCCACCGTTGTGCTGGGCACATTGCAGCGAGTAGTACGAATCGCCGTGGGAGGATCGGTGGGATTGTTTTAATGGAAGCCACGATCATACATGCCGAGCCGCAAGCCGAGGCGACTTCACAAATTGTGCAGTCGTTGTGGAGGTTCGGCCTTACGGTCCGCTACCGCAAGAAGATCTTGCTGGGGGCGCTTCTGGCGGCCGTATTGTTGGGCGGTTTCTACTATGCAACGGCCACAAGATATTATGGCGCCAAGGCCGCTTTGGTAGTGACCGAAACCGGCTCCGACCAGGCCTCGATCGGCATGACCGGCGAGGGCAACCGGCAGCTAAATGCCATGCCGACCTACAAAAGTCTGATCACCTGCCCCAAGGTGCTCGAGGGCGCACTCGATTATCTTCGCCCCGAAGATTGCGTCGATATGGGCGAACTTCCGCGAGAGAAATGGGCCGGCGTGATTCGCGCCAACCTGTCGGCTTCCATAGTTCGCGGCACGAACATAATCGAAATAAGCTACCTCTCAAAAGATCCCGACGCGGCCGTACGAATCGTGGAAGCCGTGGTACGTTCGTATCGCGAGTATCTTAACCGCACGCATCGTGGTGCGGCCGGAGAGATCTGTCGCACGCTTACAAAAAAAATGGTTGAAGTCGAGGCCGAAATCGCTCGCAAAGAACAAGAAACTCTCGCCGCGCGCTCGCGCGTGGGCGATATTCGCATCCACGATGACGGTCGCATCGTGCACCCCCTGGTACAACGCGCGGCCGCGTTCAACGATGAACTGATCCGTATTCAGAAAGAGCGAATTCAATTGGAGACCTCGCTAGCGGCCATCGAAAAGGCCGTTGCCGGCGGCGAGGACCTTCAGCAACATGTGATGACCGTGGCCAACGTGGTCGGTGAGGAGATTCTTCTGCGTTCGCTGGGATTCAATCCCCGCGACGCCGCCACGCAAGCCACGCTTGAGCGAGATCTGCTCGATGAGCGGGCCGAACTGAAAACCATGCAAGAGCACCTGGCCGCCGAGCATCCCGAGGTCCAGGCAAAGCTTGAAAAGATCCGTGTGAAGGAGGAATACCTCTACAACTATCCGCAACGGATCAACGAATGGCTTACGCGGATCCAAGACACACAGCTTCGTCCCAAGCTGGTACGAATGGTGCGACAGAAGCTGGACGAAACATGTTCGCTGGAATCGAGCGTACAAGAACGCTATGAAAAATCCCGAGCCGAAGCTAACCGCCTCAATGTCGAGTTGGCAACTCTGGAAAATAATCAACGAGATCTCAAACGCCTGCAAAGTTGGAACGAGGAGCTGCTCAAGAAGATCACCGACATCAATCTCAAACAGGAAGGACAAGAGGTCCGCACCGAAATTACGCAAGATCCCGTGGCTGCCACAAGTCCCATGCTGCCCAACAAACGACGCGTGGCGCTGTTCGCGCTGCTGGCGGGACTTGTGTTAGGGCTGGCCGGTGTGCATGTGGCCGATTCGCTCGACGATCGTTTCCGCGCTATGGAAGAAATCGAGACACAGCTAAACGTTTCGGTGTTGGCAATGGTTCGCCAACTCGACGTTACGGACGCAACGGGAATCGGTGCCATTGCCATGCACGCAAAGTCCGACGCGGTGGGTTGCGAGGCCTTCCGTACACTAAGAACCGCGCTCTCCTTGGCCGACCATGACGCCCGCCGGATCGTTATCAGCAGCGCGGAACCCAGCGACGGCAAAACCACCGTACTGGCGAACCTGGCCGTCGCCCATGCACAGTCGCGTAAGAAAACACTCTTGATCGACGCCGACTTGCGCCGGCCCGGATTAACCGCCATGTTGGATATGCGAGGCATGGATGGCCTTTCCAGCGTGTTACGCGGCGACCACAATGTGGCAGAGATGGCCGCCCGCCATACGCGACGTTCTGGCATCGAAGGCCTCGACGTCTTGCCGGCCGGCCCGCGTCCCAACAACCCGGCTGAATTGCTCGCCCACGATCGGTTCTCCGAGTTGCTGGCCTGGGCCGAAACGGTCTACGACCATATCCTCATCGACAGCCCACCCGCCCTGGCGGCCAGCGATACGGCGGTTATCGGCCGCCTTATCGATGGCGTAATCCTGGTCGTACAGCCCGAGAAGAATTGTCGCAGGCAAGTGATCCGCGCTACCGAAAGCTTCACCACGCTCAATATCCCGCTGTTGGGCGTTGTGCTCAACCGCCTGTCGGACGACGACGGCCGCGGCTATTACGGCTATGGCAACGGCTACGGCTATACGTACGATTATCGCTTCGATGATGATCCGGCGGATAAACAAGAAAACACGGCTGCCGGCGCAAAAACAATCGGCAATTACAACAATTCCCGCGAAAGCGATATCATAGAAGGTGATATTGTCGACCGCGACGAAGATCTGGTGGATCGCGATGGGGATTTGGCCAAGTCGGCATAAAACAATTGTTCCTCGCGAACACGATATAACCCGGGATAAACCTGGCCGTGTTGATAATTATCTGCTCGGCGCGGTCGACTTTTCGATTCTGGGCAGCATCTTCTCGGTACCGTTATTGTTGGCCGGTCGGCATCCGTTGGGCCAATTGCTGCTGTTGGTATTGACCGTAGGGGGATCTTTGGCGTGGACTATTCGGCGCAGCCTCACACCACAAGCGACATGGCGGATCTCGATGGCCGAACCGTTACTGCTGGCGGCCGTTGTGTTGTTGGTTATTCAATTGATCCCACTGCCCGATAGTCTTTTAGAATGGTTGCGAGGCGATGCGGCCCGCACGTTGCATCTCTGGACCAGTCAAGATGTACCCGGTCGGATGGGCACATGGCCTATTATCTCGCTCGCTCCCCAGGAAACAAGAGCGTCGCTGGTAATGCTTTTGGCCTATTCGATGTTTTTCATATTGATCGTGCAACGCATACAAAGCCTTACGGATGTCGAGCGGCTCTTGCGTTTGATTGCATTGGCCGCAACGGGCATGGCCGCGTTCGGACTGGTGCAATTGCTTTTTGGTAATGGACGATATTTCTGGTTCCTGCAACAAGCAGCCGGCTCGATCGAAAGCGCCGCTTGTGGGAGCTTTTTGAACCGCAATCATTTCGCTCATTTTCTTGCCTTGGGCATGGGACCGGTTGTTTGGTGGGCCCTGGATGCGAATCGAAATTCGCTAGCCAAAACTTCGGCAAAATATCCGGCCTTGCGATGGTCGGCTCTGGCTATTGTATCCTTGGCCGTCTTGCTGTCGCTTTCGCGTGGCGGCGCGGCGGTAAGTGTTTTAGCGTTGGCCGTTATTGTTTTTGTCGGTTATCGGATTGGTATTTTGCGTGCCCGCTCGTTGGCGGCCATGGGCGGTGTACTGTTTTTAGTGGTGGTGGCCCTGGCTATGTTCGGACACCAACATGTGGCCGAGCGGATGGATGACTGGCTGGGAGGATCAGTTGAAAGCCTTGATCGTGGTGCCCAGCGGCGCACCGTTTGGATGGCAACGACCACGGCTGCGACACAAAACAAGCTTGTCGGTACCGGAGCCGGTAGCCATCGGCATGTTTGTCCTCTATATCTCGACACGGCCACGAATGACGGAAACATCGAAAACGCCGGGCGATTCTTTTCGGCTCACGCCGACAACGGACCTTTGGAAGTTTTCGAAGAGACCGGTATCGTGGGCATCGTGCTGCTGACAGCCGTCATTGTTTTGGCGGGCGTCTGGTGCTTGGGCGGAATATACCGATCTGCGTCGCGACGCCTGTCACTGGCTTTAGGCGCGGTTTCGGCGTCGCTGGCGGCTTCCACCGCACACAATCTGGTAGATTGCCCTTGGTATGTACCCGGCTGCACGGTGATCGTAGTCGTTTTGTTGGCCGTTGCTTGCCGACTTTTTCAGCTATCGGGCGACGACACCCGCCGACGCGCGCAGCGTCGCGCATTGCCACGCACTTTCGCTCGGGCTGCTACACTGGTCTTATTACTGGTGGGTGGGTGGATGCTTGCCGGGCGTATAGGCCCGGTGACGGCCGAATCGTATTGGAACGACTACCGTCTTCTTTGCAGCACGTCGATCTCGCGTGACGCCGCCGGCATTTTACCGAGCGAGGTTTACGAATCTTCAGCCACGGATTCCAACTGCGGGATCAAGCGAAGCATCGAGAAAATGATTGATACTTTGGAAAGCGTTGTTCAGCGTGATCCTAACCACACCGATGCCCACGTACAGTTGGCGGGTGCTTATCTGTTGCTGTTCGAGCACGAGCAGGCGATATCGTCTTTAAACCAGATGCCGCTAACCGCCGTGCGCGAAGCAGTGAGTGCATCCGGATTCAAGTCGCGGCGTGAACTTGAGGACTGGCTGTCCCTGGCAATCGGCGAGCATTGGCGTGTATTGGAAAAAGCACGCCGCCATGCCCGAGCCGCGGCCACACAATCTCCTCTGCAAGGCGCTGCTTACATTTACCTTGCCCAACTATGCTTCCTCGAAGGCGGCGATATCACGGCCAGGGTTCAAGCGTACATGAAGCAAGCATTGGCCGCACGGCCTTTCGACGGTGCCATTCTTCTTGCCGCCGCAAACGAAGCCGTACTGGCCGGTGATTTCGACCGTGCCTTGGAACTTTGGAAGCGATCATACCGCTCGGGTCGGATTCATCAACGCGAGCTGGTCCGCCGCCTGGTCGGACAGATCCGTCCTCAAGATCCGGCCGGAGAAGTGGATTTCTTCCTCGACAATTTTCTGCCTGATCTGCCTATCCTAAGGCAGTTGGAAAAGACCTACGAAGCAATTGCCGAAGACGGTGCCGATGTGCCGATGCGTTTGCGGCAAGCTTATGCGGATGCCGTCGAAGCGGAAGCCGAGCAGGTTGCCCTCGGACAAAAGGCGGCCGAACTCTGGCTGGAAGCGAGGTTAGTATATGTCAAACTCGGCGATCAACGCCGCGCTGTAGCCTGCCTGCAACGGGCCCTGCAATGCAATCCGAGCAGCTATAAGGCACATTATCGCCTGGCACTGGCCATGATGGAAATGCAGGATCTCGCCGAAGCCCGCCGCCATCTCGAATGGTGCCTTGCACGTAAACCAGGCGATCACTCAGCACAGCAAAAAATGGAAGAAGTATTGCGATCCTGTACGACTCGGGAAACAACTTGCGCGACAGCGAAAATGCCCGACTGTCAGTGCGATTCTCGTGAGTTGATAAGATGATAAAAAATCGCGGTACTCACGATCCTGGCCGTGTTACTGTGGGTTAATCGAGAACGGCTGCTTGGCGGAAAAAATGTACATGGTCTGCGGCGTGTTATAAAACCTCACGCAAAGACGCCAAGACGTAAAAAGGGGTGGACAATGAGGAGTAATCGAAATTGCGTATATATGACAGGCTTGTATCAAGGATGCAGTGAAGTAGAAACGTTTTTCCCATCCTAATCACGAAAGCTCGAAAGGACGAAAACGCGAAAAGTTGAAAACGTTGGTTGATGTCCTTGGAAGGCCGGAACACTTTTTTTCGCTAATAGACGCTAATTATTTTCCGGTGATAATTCTTGCGAAAGTAAAATCTGTTAGCCCCGTCGCCTGCGACGGGACAGGAACCGTTAGAAACGCGGCGTTTCCGCCAACCGGTCGCAGGCGACCGGGCTAACAAAACCAAAGAATCAACAGAAGTAATTTTTGCGATTTCGTGATAGAATATGCCAAGACGTTTCGTTCATCATTGAAAATCATGAGCCATTAAGCGTTTTTTAGGCATACCGGTGCAGCAGAACAATTTCATCAAAGGGGGAGTCGAGTGTGAAAAAGGAAGAAAACCATTCGAAAGAACAGCCGAATGAACCACCACGAAAATCCTGGTTTCGCAGGCCCCGTTTCCAGTATAGTATTTCCACCCTGCTGCTTATAACCGCGATTTTCGCGCTCTGGCTAGGGCATGTAACGAATCGAGCCCGAAAGCAACGCGAGGCGGTCAAGGAGCTCACTGCGGTTGGCGCATTAATAAGCTACGACTGGGAGTACCATGATGATGGTGAGTATAATATTGATGCCGAGTTGCCAGGCTGGAAATGGCTTCACAAATTGCTTGGCGAAGATTACTTTCAGGAAGCAGTGAGTGTCTCGTTCACAGGTTTCTCGAAACCGGGTGGGGATTACATGGTGTCAATGGATTTGTTGACACCAGTGGATGATGATCCGGTACTGACAGAAAATCACTTTAATCATCTGAAGTCTTTGCCGAGGCTGTCTTCACTTGAGATTGAGAACCGCTGCCCGTTTTCTCATCCAGACTTTTGGAAGGCCGTCATAAATGTTAAACACTTTTCCATGTATGATAGTTGCACTTTTGACGAAGATGGCTTCGGCGATCAAGAATTACGTGGCATCGGCTCTCTAAAAAATTTGATATCCTTATATTTGTGCTCTAAAGCGGTAAGCACTGCTAGCCTCGAGGAAATCGGAAAACTAACCAACCTTCAATCATTGGTCTTGGAAGATGTTGAATTCCATGATGAAGATCTTGCTTATCTGAAGAACCTGAAGAGCCTCCGGAGTATGCATTTATGTGTACAGGAGGTCGAGGGGAATGGCCTAAAGTATCTTCCGGCCGGTTTGGAACATCTCGAAATACATGGTTTGTTAAGTGGTGTCGCTCTTAAGAATTTGCGACACCTGAAATCTCTTAATGTTTTGATATTGGAAAACGGAGAGTTTCTCACGAACGAAGGATTGCAGGCATTGGGGTGCCTGGATAGTCTTCGGGAGCTTGAGGTCTCTTGGGATAACAGTCTTACTGGAGACTTCGAGGGCCTGAAGGGGCTTAAGGGGCTGAAGAAATTGGATCTATCTGGATTGCGTTTAAGTGGTCAAGACATTGAAAAACTAGGGTGCTTGCCCAATCTCACACATCTAGATTTAAGTTGTGATGGGCTCGCGGAGGGGGAGATGAGATGCTTCGAAAAACTGAAGTCGGTGACTCATCTGACTCTGTGGTGTCGCAAGCTCAATGAAGAAGAATTAGAGCATCTGAAGAAGATGCCCAAGTTGCAATTGGTTGAGTTCCCGTTGAGTATTGATTTAGAGCAACCCGCAAAGACACGAATCGAGAAGCGTTTGCAAGGAGTGAATATTGGTTGGGACCATGGACCGTTATAGTCCCAGAGAAAATATACTGGTTCGTGTTATGTACGGTCACTTACCTCGTCAAGCCTTCCTTCGTTTTCCGCAGGTATTATTGAAGGGTAACAGGGGCCTGGAAAAGGAACACATATCTCAGGCAAAGACGCAAAGGGTCGGACAATGACTAGTAATCGAGATCGTGGAGATATGACGGACTGGTATCAAGGGGCAATGAAGGAAAATCATTTTTCCCACCCTAATCACGAAAGCTCGAAAAGACGAAAACACGAAAGGTTGAAAACGTTGGTTGCTATCTTTGTAAGGATGGAACACTAATTTCCGCTAATCATTTAATTTCGAAAGAGAGCAATAATTCGTAGCCGGATTCGCAAGAATTCTGACGACTTACATTTTACCGTCGTATCGGCCGAATTCTTGCAAATCCGGGCCTGTAAAGTTTTTTGTGTCAGGCGAGCAGGGCACGTTATTTGCTGGTTAGATCGGGCATACGATCTTCATACAGTATGGCGAAGTGGTTCAAGGCCGCTTTCCAGTGGTGGATGGGCATGGTCCATTTCTTCGACGCTTCGTTAATCGCCATGTAGACAATCTTCAAGGCGGACTCTTCGTTGGGATAGATTTTGCGGTTACGCGTGAACTTGCGGATCACACTATTGATTGATTCTATCGCGTTGGTGGTGTAGATGGCCCGGCGAATCGGAGGCGGAAAATCGAAGAGCGTGATGATGTCGGTCCACTTGGCACGCCACATCTTTGTGATGGTCGGATATTTCGCGTCCCACGCTTTAGCAAAATCCTCCAACGATTGCTCGGCTTCCAGGGCGGTGGCCGACTGATAGATATTCTTCAGCCCGGCAATCACCGCCTTGCTGTCCTGGGTGCTCACGTAACGCAAGGCCGCACGCACCAGATGCACGATGCACAATTGCACGCTGGCCTGGGGATACGCTGCATGGATCGCTTCGGCAAAACCGGATAGCCCGTCGATGCAGGCCACGAAAATGTCACGCAGCCCGCGGTTCTTCATGTCGGTCAGACACGCCAGCCAGAATTTGGCCCCTTCTGTCTCGCCGAGCCACAATCCTAGCAGCTCCTTGCGACCTTCCAAATTGACGCCGATAGCCACATAAACCGTGTGCTGCGAGACCCTTCTGCCCTCGCCTCGCACATGCACCACAATTCCGTCGAAATAGACGATCGGCCAGACCGGCTCCAGCGGCCGCGTCCGCCAGGCCGTTACCTCCGCGTCCAGATCGGCGGTGATTTCCGAAATCAGAGTGGCGGAAACCTCGACGTCGTATAGTTCATGCACAATCTCTTGAATGTCGCGGGTGGTCATCCCCTTGGCATACAACGCGAGAATCTTCTCATCGAAACCAGGCAAACGTCGCTGGTGTTTGCCGATCAATTGCGGCTCGAACGTTCCACTGCGATCACGCGGCGTGGCGATGGTTATTTCACCCATGTCGCCATGCACGGTCTTACGGCTGCGTCCATTACGCCGATTAGAAGCCCGTTTCCCAGAGGGAGATGATGGCTCCGAGGAAACGGGGATATCGCCAGCCCCAACATCGCTATCGGGCGTTGTGGCCTTACGCCCCAAGTGGACATCCATTTCCGTATTAAGCATCCGCTCCAGCGTGGATTTCAACATCAACCGCATCAGTTGATTAACGTCCTCGGCCGTCTTCGCCTCGCTAGCTATTTCACCAGCTAGCTGCTCGGCACGCGCTTGTAAAGAAACATCCATGTGTCAAACTCCTATTCAGAAAAAAGGTTACATAAAATACCTATTTCTGCTAGCTGACACAATATTTCTTACAGGCCCCAAATCCGGCTACAAGTTTCCCAAAATCTAAAATCTTTCGTGTTTTCGTTCTTTCGAACTTTCGTGATAGAAAATAGAAAAGACGTTCCTTCTTCAGCAGGTGTTTTCTCAAAAGGGGAGTCGAGCGTGAACAAGGAGAAAACTATTCTCAAGATCGGTCGTATAACCCCCCTTTGCGTCTTTGCGTGAGATATTGAATCACTACGCAACCTCACGCAAAGCCGCGAAGGGCAGGGGAGTGAGTTAGCCATTTACCCCGCCAACCGCTTCCGTAACTTCCCCACCACCGCCAAGAACTCGCTTTGCAGTTCCTTGAACTTTGCCACGTTCTTTTCCCCTGGCGATTGCACGTAATCCAGGATAATCCGTTCGGCCGCGACGAACTCGTCGGCTGCGTCGGCTACTTCGGTGGCGATTTCCGTGGGGATGCTTGTCACGCCGTTGGCGTCTCCGTGGAGCAGGTCGGCCTGGTTTACCGTAAGACCGCCCACGCGGACGGGCAGGCCCAGGTGGAGGATGTGGCAGTAGGCGTGCGAGCAGATCGTCGAGCCGGTGAAGACCGGGTAGCCCAGGTCGCGGACTTGTTGCAGGTCGCGGCCGGCTCCGTTGGTTATCAGGCCCGTCGAGCCGAAGGCCTTGTAGGTCGAGCACATCACTTCACCGAACACGGCCGCGACGGGAGGATCGTCGACGTCCTGAAACACCACAACCGCCGG
>JAFGTN010000063.1 GCA_016934075.1 Pirellulales bacterium | reverse complement strand
TTCAATGGCTTGAAGCAGTTATTCTTCAACCATGAAAAAATATTTTTGTAAAAATTGCACACAATAATGTGGGCAAACATAAGGTTACAACCCGGCCTACGGCTAGAACCATACAAACAAATGCCCACAATATTCGATACATCGCGAGTTCAAAAACTGGCCAAGACGCTGGAAGAGGATATCCGCTCGCGCGGTTTGACTACCGGCGACCGTTATTTCACGGCAAGCGAGGCTGCTGAAGCCTATGACGTAAGTATTTCCACGGCCCATCGCGCCCTGAAGATCTTGGCCGATTCGCACATGCTCATGCGACGCCGCAACCATGGCACGTTTGTCGGTTCCCCCGAAGGCAAAAGGTACATTGTCGATACGATTCATTACATCGAACCGGCCGCGACGGATTCTCGGGCAGACGATTACTCTTGTTGGGTTAAAGCGTTGCGCGAGCACTTTCCCAACGTTTCGGTGCAATTCAACTGTGTGCCCGCAGAAAATGCGGTTGAATATACCTCGGAATTAATCCGCACGGCAAAATTAACGGGAAATCTGCTGGGAATCGTAGTCAACAGTTATCCCGATGTGTATCCCCTTTTGTCCAAATCGGGAGTGCCGACCGTCGTATCCGGTTCGCTACGGCACGACGATCCGTTACCGGCTTCGCTGGATATCGACAATCACGAGTCGGGGAGACTTTTAACCCGTTATTTGGCCGAACGAGGCCACCGTCGCATTTTTGTTTTCGCTCACGACAACGACCGGCCCGGCACGCACGATCTGCTCGATGGCGTGGCCGAGGGTATCACCGAGGCCGGGCTGCCGGCCAACGCGCTAATGGTTCGATTCTTTTCGAATAACTTCGATGCCTTCGGGGCCGCGGTTAAGGCCGAACTCGAATGTGGGTTACAATCGGAAAGCCGTCCTACCGCCGCAATCACGTACGGCATCAATCGTGCCCGTCTGGTCACACAAGCGGCTACAGAACTGGGCCTGTCAAAACCGCGTGATTTCGAAGTTGTGTTCTGCGGAGAGCCCGCCAGCGGCGATGATGCCGGTATGTACACCCGAGCGGTGGGAAAGATGAGCGATAGTCAGCGTGTGTCTACCGTGGCTGAAATGCTCAAGCAGCTTTCCGACGGTCGTGGCTTCGAACGCAAACGCGTCGTAATCCCAGTTGAGCTTCTTGAGGCTGAACCTAGGAAATAAGACTATAGTATGGCAAATATGGCAACCCCGCCATGAAGGGGGCATTTCTATTTCCCGCTAAAACGAGCCGTTTCATGCTTGACATTGTCTCACCCATCGCTTAAATTCCATTGGTATACTCACTAGTATACTAGTGTTCGACTAGTATAATTCAATGTTGAGTTGCTGAAATAACAGCATCTAATCGTCGGATTACCGGTGGAGGTCGGTGATGCATTCGCGGAGCACGCTTCGTGCCGCGTGTGTTTTCGTGCGGTAGTTTTCTGTTAAGGATCAATATTTCTTTTCTGCGGTGAAGGTAATAATGCGATGAAGATGAATTGGGATAAGATTATTCCGTGCCGATCAGCGCATCGGACAAATGGCCGAAGATGTTCCGGCCGAGGTTTTACACTCGTTGAACTTTTAGTGGTGATTGCCATTATAGGCATCCTCATCGCACTTTTGTTACCGGCCGTACAGGCGGCGAGGGAAGCGGCTCGACGCGCGCAGTGCAGCAACAATCTCAAGCAGATCGGTCTTGCGATGTTGAACTACGAGAGCGCGAACAATGCATTCCCACCAGGTTGTTCGTCACACGGTGATGCGGGTGCTTGGACATGGGGATTCGCATGGGGTGTGTTCATTATGCCCTACACCGAGCAGGACAGCGCATACGCTCAACTCGACACGACAGGCGAAACGTGTCCAGGCCGTCACACGGGATTGATCTACTCTAATTCCAGCGCCACTTTCAACGTGTACAACGGCAGGATACTTCACGGTTTGCCCATGCCACATTTGTTCTGCCCGTCTTCGCCGTTGCAGCAGCGCGTTTTGAAGGTGGCGGCCCCCTATGCTCCTGGGCCGGAGGGCGTGGCGTCTCCCACATATACGGCCATCACCGGTGCCGTAGACCACCAGTCGGCTATTAACAAGGACGGACAGAGTAATCTACATCGGCACAAAGGAATCGTATCCAACGGCGGAATTTTGTTGCCTCGCAAAGGCAGCAGTTTCCGTGATATCACCGACGGTTCGACCAATACGATCCTCGTGGGTGAACAGTCGGATTGGTGCATTGCCTCTAACGGCACACAAGTTAACTGTCGTAGCGATTACGGCCATTCGTTTACCATGGGATGCGTACCGCTGGACAGTACCGACGATCGTTGGTTCAATACCACCACGGTTCGTTATCGGATCAACCACAAAGACTGGAACAGCACCGGCATCGGCGACCAGTATTATGCTTGCAATCGCCCCATACAATCGGCTCATCCCGGAGGCGCGCAGGTTGCATTGGGTGACGGCTCCGTCCGCTTCCTCGGCGAAGAACTGGATTTACAAACTCTTTACGATATGTGCAACCGCGACGACGGTCGAACATTCGAAGATTTTTAATATTTATACAGGATGTGAGTGTAAGATATGAAATGTCAATTATCGACAAGGGCAATTAGTTTTTTGCTCGTTTCAGCTCTGCTTTTTGTTTCCGCTTGTTCAGGTCCGGATATCGGGCAGGTAAGCGGCAAAGTCACCGTCAACGGCAAACCGTTGACCAATGCCCATATCAACTTCAGCAGCCGTGACCAAAACGTTTCGATCAATGCCAACCTGAATGAAGACGGCACTTACGTGCTCAAGACTTACCAGGAAGAAGGTTTGCCGCCGGGCGAATATCAGGTTGCCATTAAAGGCGGCACGTTCGGCTACGAGGAGACCCCCTTGGTTGGTCAGGCACCCACCGCTTCCGCGCAACCGAACCTGCCCATTCCGCCAAGATACAGCAATATTGCAACCAGCGGTCTCACGGCCAAAGTAGAGCGCGGCAAGAATAAGTCGTTCGACTTTGATCTGAAATAAAGAAAGATCAATCGGTATTTGGTCTGAGATATCGATCGGCGCGAAATGTCAGTGTGGGATAATGGAAGCACCCCTTCGTAGGGTGTTGTGCTTGACATTTTTACACTATCAGCATAAATTTCCGATAGGTATTGATATTCTGCCGGTGCCGAAAATTCAATCGTCGGATTGCCGAGAAGAGGTCGGAATTTCGCGGGCGAGAATACTTCCATAGCATATTTGTGGTGATATGCCATGGGATTTATTGCGTTCCTTACGTTCTTCTCCTTCAGTTAAGGTGTAGTGCGATGTTTTTAAATATGCTTTTGGCGAGCCGACTCTCATATCGATTAGGTGGAAGAAAAGGTGCTGGAGTCGCCGGCCATCGGGGGTTTACACTTGTAGAACTTCTTGTGGTGATCGCCATCATAGGCATACTGATCGCGCTATTGTTGCCCGCCGTGCAAGCCGCCCGCGAGGCGGCACGCAGGTCGCAATGCAGCAACAATCTCAAACAGATCGGTCTGGCCGCGCTGAATTACGAGAGCGCCCACCACGTATTCCCGCCCGGAACGTCATCTCACGGAAACCCCGGCGACTGGACCTGGGGCTTTGGCTGGGGCGCGATAATCCTGCGCTATACCGAGCAACAATCCGTCTATGACCAGCTCGACACAACGGGTGAAAAGTGCTTAAGTGCTTATCCGCACACAGGCCTGATCTACAATGGACACAACGAGCACAATGGCCGGGTGTTAGCCGGTTTACCGCTTCCTCTAATATTCTGTCCGTCTTCGCCGTTATCTCAGTTCAGCCTGAAGAACTCCGGCGTTCCGGGGCCCGAAGGTGTCGCATCTCCCACATACACTGCGATAACCGGCGCCATCGATCACCAATCCGCCGTGAACAAGGATTCGCATACCTATGAGCATGGGGCCATAGGCATTCAATCCCGCGGTGGTGTTATGCTGCCGCGCGAAGGGGCTGCTTTCCGCGATATCTCTGACGGATCGACCAATACGATACTTGTGGGTGAACAATCTGACTGGTGCATTACATCCAACGGACAAAAGGCCAACTGTCGGAGCGATTACGGTCATTCTTTTGCCATGGGATGTGTACCTACGGACGCCCGCGACGATCGTTGGTTTAACACCACTACGGTTCGGTACCCAATCAACCACCGCGACTGGGGCAGCACCGGCGTCGGCAACCAATACTATGCCTGTAACCGGCCGATCCTGTCGGCTCATCCCGGCGGCGCGCAGGTTGTGCTGGCCGACGGTTCTGTCCGCTTTCTCAACGAAGATCTGGAGTTGAAAACATTCTATAATCTTTGCAATCGCGATGACGGGCAAACGATCGAGGAATTCTGATAACAATATCGGCCAGGTAAGAGCAATTGGTAACTGGCATAAAAGCCGGTCATAACTTGGCCTTCGGACTCGCAGACTATGGCTTCGACGGCCGATTCCAATGTATCTTTGCCACAAACAGACTGTTGTCGCTGCCGTGCTTCTCCACGCCGCGGGGCTGCATCCATTCTGTTACGGTTACCCAGGTTTCGTTGGGGCCGACCTGTGTTACGCCGAAATTTCCCAGCCGCGCACCCCGCTCGGGCACCAGTACTCGTTCGCTTGAGCGGATCACGCAGAGTTTCTGCGGATCGACTCGAGCCATGAACAACGGCGCTCGGTGGCGGAACACATGGTCGTTGTCGGCGCCGCGGCGAGTGTAGACCAGAAAGAGCCCGTCGCTGTGGGTTACCCAATGTTGCTGTGTGTTGTAGTTGCCCAGTTCTTTCCCGTCGTCGAAGCGCCACTTGATGGGCTTTTTGAAGTGCAGCCCGTCGGGGCCGCTGGTAACGTGGCCGTGTTTGTCGTTGCGCAGAGTAAGGAAGAAGCGATTGCCGAATTTGGTTAGCGAAGGTTCGCAAAAACCCCGCATGACGGGTATGGTCAGTTCGTCGCCGTGTTCCACGTATGTGAGTGTTTCGCCGTCGAAGCGGCAGCGAACGACCGTGGCCGAGTTTTGTTTTTTCCCCAGCCCTTTGAAATAGATGGGAAGAAGTATCTCGCCATTGGGCAAATCGTAGCGCTGCGTGGATCCGGCACCGGCATTTTTGAACCGCGGCAGGTCGGGCAGTTTCAGCCATTTTCGCGGCGACCAGGTTCGTGTGACCGGGTCGTAGGTTGAGTAGACGACTTCGCGCGTACGTACGTGCATGGGCCCTTTATTTCCCTTATATCGAACGTTTTGGCCCGTGGCCAGCAGCTTGCCCGAGGCGGCGTGCCACTTGGGCGTGATGTCGCAGGGCGCCACTATAACGCCCCCGGGTTCGTTGCGGCGGCCCATGCTCTCGGGATGCGGGCGGGGATCGCTCCATGTTTTGCCCAGGTCCTTGCTGATCATGTCGTTGGTTGCATAGAACACGTCCGATCCGCTCAGCAAAAGTTCGTTGAGCGTCATCACCGCGATAGGAATATCGGTTTTATTGTGTACGGTGCCAGTTGGGATAATACCTGCCCGTGCGTGTACCCAGCACTTCTTGCCATCGAAGCCTTTTCGCGCGGTGATCAACTCGATGCGATAATCGAGCGGCCGCTTTTCGGTGGCGTTTGAATGTGGCGCGAGCAGTTGGAACATGGCCACGATGGCCACTGTTGCAGTAGCGGTTTTCTGTAATACTTTTTGTATTGTCATTTGCGATCAGCCTTTCGTGTCTCCGTGTTGTGCCCGGATGTTATCATAACGGGTTCTTCGTACATTTTAGTGGATGATTCAGTTAGAGGACAGAGGATAGATGACAGAGGACAGGCTTTTTGTCCAGCCGCTTTCGGTGGTTTGGGCCGTGGCAAGTACGGGTTCCTCTTCTCTGTTTGGCGTGAATAGAGAAGAGGAACCCGTACTTAGCCGGGAACATATATGAATTCGAAATTGCATCGATGTCCGTCGATCCAAATCCGCCGCAAGCGGCTGGGCTAACAAGCTATCCATTCATGTGTACCCACTAAAATGTGCGAAGAACCTCGTAACGAAGCAGTTTGGTATTCGCAACAGACCGTAGTATGTCGTGGCTTGCATTGTGGTTTCGGGCGTGTTACAGTGGCTTTTGTGCGATAACTCGAATTATTCATGAGCAATCCTAACCAGAAGCGCTAGCGAGGGGAGGTAGGCGAGAAAACGGTATTTTCCCTTCGCTAACGCTCCGGGTTACTATTGTCAGCGGGATTCGTTGTTCGTGTATCATTCAGGATAGTAGAGTCCCCACCCAATTATCCCCCAAGGAACCCGGCCATGCCATCTAGTACCATCACCCGCCGCCGTTTTTTTCAGGCGGCGATAGCAGCTCAAGCTACATTTTCTTCGTTGCGTGCCCTTCCTAGTCTAGCTTCTCAAAATAAACAGAAAAACGACCGGCCAGGCGCCGCCCTGGTGGGTTGTGGCGGACAAGGCACAGGCGACGCCGCCTCGGCATCACGTTTTTGCGACATTGTTGCCGTGTGTGATGTTGATTCAAAACAGGCACAGAAGGCTAAGAAAGGCTTGGGCGGGAAGGCCGATATTGTGTCGGACTACCGCAAGCTTTTTGAGCGCAAGGACATCGATGTCATCATCAACGGCACTCCCGACCATTGGCACACGAAAATCAACATCGACGCTTGCCGTGCGGGTAAGGACGTGTATGCCGAAAAACCGCTCACGCTGACAATTGACGAAGGGCAAAAACTGTGCAAGGTGGTTGAAGAAACCGGTCGCGTTGTACAAGTCGGCACGCAGCAGCGGAGCGAGCGCCAGTTTCAGACGGCGGTGGAACTTGTTCGCAACGGTCGCATAGGAAAACTCAAACAGGTCTGGGTGGCCTTGCCGTGGTACAGCACCAAGGGTGGACCCTTCGACGCCCAGCCCGTGCCCGCCGGTTTCGATTGGGATGTATACCAGGGACAGGCCCCGGTACGTGACTATTGCCCCCAACGAACGCACAAGACTTTTCGATGGTTTTACATCTATGCGGGCGGAATAGTAACAGACTGGGGCAACCATCATATCGATATAGCCCATTGGGGCATGGATTGCGAAAACACGGGACCGGTCTCGGTCGATGCCCGCGGCATGTTTCCCAACGAGGGCAAGCCGAACTGTTTCAATACGGCCGACCGCTTCTTTTCGAAGATGGCCTATGCCAACGGAGTCGAACTACTCTATTTTTCGTCCATTCACGATAAACGCACCTATGGAACCGAACCGTGCGTGGATATGTCGGATCAACAGCGACAGTGGCTCTTCGGTAAAGATACCCACAAGGAGATTCAAGACTTCAATCGCAATGGGATCATGTTCATCGGTGAAAAAGGTCGTCTGTTCGTCAATCGGGGTGGCATCTATGGCAAGGTCGCCGAAGAACTCAAAGAAAATCCACTGCCTGGCGATGCCTGGCGTGTTCCGCCCAGTGCCGACCACATGGCCAATTTTGTCGAATGCGTGAAGAGCCGCAAAACGCCCGTTTCGACTGTTGCTATCCAACACCGCACAATTACCGCCTGCCACCTCACGAATATTTCGTTGCGACTAAAGCGGAAGTTGAAGTGGGATCCGGCGGCTCAGCGGATCATCGGCGACAAGGAAGCCGACTCCTGGCGGAGCCGGGAGCAGCGGGCGCCGTATGGGATATCGTGAGCTAATAATACTTAGCGCGAAGCGCAAGCGAAGGGGGAAAATCGAGCGAACCGTCGCACCCCTTTGCTCGCGTTTCGGGTTAGTGTTCCATCCCCCGGCAAAATATTTTCGCCAAAATCCCAATATCCGCTCCACGAGAGCGAAACACTTGGGTGGACTCGGTATTATTCCGGGGTATACTCATCTAGCGGGGCACTGTTGAAATACTATTGGGACTTTTGCAAAATTGCGAGTCAAGGGCACTTAGATATTCATTGGCGGCGCAGCCGGCAATGTATATCTAAACGCCCCAGAGATGTTAACTTGTTATCTGCCAATGAATTAGTGTCAGTCAAGACAATGTAAAAGAAACCTTCGCTTCGCAAAGCTTTCTTTTACATGTGCCCTTGGCTCGCAATTTTGCAAAAGTCCAATACTAACGGAGGTGTACGATGCGAATGAAAGTGCTGTGGGTGGCTTTGGTTTTGATGTTCTCCGCGCAAGTCTTACCGGCGGCAGGCCCCAAGGAAACGAAGGCCCAAAAGAAGCCGGATAAAAAACCCGCCGCGGTCGTAGCCGTTTTCAGCTTTGGCGCGGTGGCAGAAACGCCAAAGGATGAGGAGTTCGTTTTCGGCGAAAAGCCGGGCGAGTCGCTCAAAGATCTGATCGCGAGAATGGACAAAGTTGCCGATGACAAGGACGTCAAGGCCTGTCTGATCCTCATCGGAAATGCTCGTTTCAACCTGGCACAAGTCGAGGAGATGCGCCAGGCCGTCGATCGCATCAAAGCCTCGGGCAAGAAGGTACACGCCAACGTCGATTCGCTTTCGATGATGAGCTATGCCTTGCTTTCCGATGTTTCCTGCATCAGCGTGGTTCCCACCGGAAGTGTTTGGATCATGGGATTCAATGCCGAATCGCCTTACGTCCGCGGCTTGTTGGACAAGATCGGCGTCAAGCCCGACTTTATGACCTGTGGAAAATATAAAAGCGCTGCCGAAATATTGATGCGCAAGGGGCCCAGCCCCGAGTCGCAACAGATGCGAAGCTGGCTTATGGACAGCCTGTATGAAAGCTATGTGAAGATGGTTGCCGAAGGTCGCAAGGTGACGACCGAAAAGGTGCGCGGATGGATCGATGGCGGCCCTTATTCGGCCGCAACGGCGAAGAAACTCGGCATCATCGACGACGTCATGCATCGCCAGGACCTGGTGGCAAAGCTGAAAAAAGAATTCGGCGAGGACGTCAAATTCGATAAAAAATACGGCAAGAAGAAAAGCCGCGACATGGACTTCTCTTCGCCCTTTGCCGTGTTCAAGATCTGGGGCGAGATCCTTTCGGGGCCCAAGAAGAAAAAGCCGGGTAAGGACGCCGTGGCAATTGTTTATGTCGAAGGCCCCATCGTTACCGGCAGCGGCAGGCCCGATCCCTTCGGAAACGATCAAACGGCCTACAGCACGACTATTCGCAAGGCCTTGGATGAAGTGACGGCAGACGATTCGGTGAAGGCCGTGGTTTTGCGTGTACATTCGCCCGGCGGATCGGCAACGGCCAGCGAGATTATTCTCGATGCCACCAAGCGGGTGAAGGCCAAAAAGCCGTTGGTGGTTTCCATGGGAGGCGTGGCCGGCAGCGGAGGATATTACGTGGCCTGTGGGGCCGACACCATCTTTGCAGATGCTTCGACCATTACCGGTTCGATCGGCGTGGTGGGCGGAAAACTGGCAACCACGGCCATGTGGAATAAAGTCGGCATCAACTGGGACCAGAGCAAGCGTGGCGCCAATGCCGATATGCTCAGTTCCTCGGATATCTTCTCGCCCGAGCAACGCAAAAAACTTCAAGCCTGGATGGATGAAATCTACGGGGTCTTCAAGGGCCACGTGGTCGCCATACGCGGCGATCGCCTCAAGAAGAAAATCGATGAGATAGCCGGCGGAAGGGTTTACACCGGACGGCAGGCGCTCGAGTTGGGCCTGGTCGACAAGATCGGCGGCCTGGAAGACGCGATCGCCTTTTCAGCCAAACAGGCTAAGATCAAGGATTACGACATCCGTGTCGTGCCGCGGCCCAAGAATTTCATGGAGTTGCTTCTAAAGGACATCTCGGGCCAGGAAGACAACGGCTCGGTTTCGCAGACTGTGAAGACTGCTGCCGCGGCACGCTCGACTTCGCTGCTGGATGCCGCGTTGCCATTGCTCGAAGGCGTGGAGCCGCATCGAGTTAAAGCCGTGCGAAATGTTCTGCAGCAGTTGAATACGCTCGAACAAGAGCGAGTGATCCTGGCGATGCCGGAGATTTTTATCGCGGAATAAGTATCTCAGCCGAATTTCTGTCGGGTGTCATGCCTGCACTCTTGTGGGCATGACACCCGACCTTATGTCCTCAAGCGATGAGTAATTAGCCATCGGCATGAACCACAATACAACGATTTGTGAGATTCGATGCGATTTCGAATAACAATGTCCTGGAGTTGGCGAACTGCTTATCAGTTTCACTTGGAAAACGGCTCGGTGGTTTCGGTATTACGACCCCCTTTTTTAAGACAGCTCACGCGCAATGAGTTAAAGTGGACCTGGTTGAATAACGAGGAATTCATCCTGCGGACACCATTATCGCGCGGCACGAACTGCACATCAGGGTGGCACATTGGTTCGGGCGAGCGGAATTTAAGCTCCGCACGGTTGGTGTTTCACGGCTGGAAGTATTATTTTATCTGGGAACTTGACAACGAGGTAGTGAACAGTGGAGAGACGAGATGTAGGGGCTTCAATGTAGTACGACGGCAATCTGATGGAAAACGACTTATTTGTTGGCGTTTTAGGCCCGGTTGTGGGCGAGTTGTGGAAGGAATTTGTAGAAACAGCTTGCCCGAGGAGCACCTTCCAGTGCTTCTTGGTATGGTTTTGACGGAAGTAACTGAAGTAGAGTATTGGGACGGAAGTTGCTCAGGGGACTGACGCAGGGTGGCACTGGCTGCTTGCCAGCCAGTGTAGGATAAACTACTCCGAAAACATGGACTGAAAAAGCAGCCAGTGCCACACAAGAAAGAGCTATTGCTATTTTCAAAGTATGTTCCAAGTCTCCCGAACATCACGATAGACTGGGAGATTTTGGCGAATCTTGCAAGGCGAAAAGGAGAATGCCGTGGAAGTCGAGAGGGAAGCGAAACCGCTCCATGGCCTCACTCGAGCGATCTTTATATCGGCCTTCCATGGCCTGTTGTGGATCGTTCTTCTGGGGATAATGTTCATATTTGTTCCTTCCTACCAGAAAGTCTTTACGGACTTCGAAGTCGATTTGCCCGTGATGACCGAGTGGGTATTAATGCTGTCGTCGCTTTCAGTAACATACGGCCATCATATTCTCTGCATCATTGTAGTTCTGTGCATGGTGGATTTAATAATTCTGTTCTCTCTTTATCAACATCCTCAAGCAGTTGTGTTGAGGTGGTTGTGGTTGAGTGTCATGATATTGATACCCCTGGCCTTAATGGTATGGACGTTATTGGTGGTGTTGCTTCCGTGGATCTCCATTACAGAAAGCTTGAGTTAATCCGCATGGTAGCTCCTGTTGATGTCGCCGAGGCTGATCAGTTATAATCCGGGCAAGTTATTCCCGCCCCCATACTCTCGCCTGGAGAATCGTTATGTCTAGATTCGCATTGTGGATGTATTCCCCAATTCGTGGTTCGTTTTTGTCGATCTGCTGCTTTTGTTTTGTGGCCGTATCCAGCGATGTTAGATGCGAAGAAAAGCTGGATCGGGCTTTGATTGCGCGCACGGTTGGTGACGGCAAGGTCTATCTTGGCTGGCGGATGCTTAAGAACGACCCGGCGGATGTGGCATTCGGCGTCTTCCGTCGGAGCGGCGACGGCAATGCGGTCAAACTCAACCATCAACCTATCAGTCGCACGACTGATTTCCTCGACAAGTTGGCCGCCAAGGATGTCGAGCATACCTATTTCGTTCGCGCGGTTGCCGGTGGAAAAACCGGCCCGGAGTCTCGCGAGGCCCGGGCTGTCGCATCGGCCTCGAAAAGTGCTCCGTACGTTTCTATTAAGCTTGACGGCGATTATGACTTCCAGAAAGTAGGCATTGCCGATCTCGATGGAGACCGTCGATACGACTATGTAATTAAACAGCCCCACAAAAACATCGATCCCTGGTATAAATACTGGCGGCGCAGCCCCGGCACATACAAACTGGAAGCCTACGACCACGACGGACGCTTCCTCTGGCGATACGATCTAGGATGGTCGATTGAACAGGGCATCTGGTACTCACCATACGTGGTTTACGATCTCGACGGCGACGGCAAGGCCGAAGTGGCCGTGAAAACCGGCGAGGGCGATCCCCGCGATAAAGACGGTAAGGTCCAAAGCGACCCGGAGTTCCTTTCGATCCTCGATGGCACCACGGGCAAGCCCGTCACTCGCGTCGATTGGCCCTCGCGCGACAATTTTGCCATGAAGAATGGCTACAACTACGCCTCACGGAACCAAATAAGCGTTGCCTATCTGGACGGAAAACACCCGGCCTTGATTGTCGAGAGGGGAACTTACAGCATCATCGAGGTCGTTGCCTACAGTCTCAAGGATGGGAAATTGCATGAAATCTGGCGCTGGGACAACCGCAAACAGCCTAAGAAATATTGGGGGCAAGGCGCCCATTGGATGCATGCGGCCGACGTCGATGCCGACGGACGCGACGAGGTTGTTATCGGGTCGGCCGTGGTCGACGACGACGGCACCTCTCTCTGGTCGACCGGTCTGGGACACCCCGACCATAGCTATGTGGGCGATATCGATCCGTCACGGCCGGGCTTGGAGATTTACTACGGCATCGAGCCCCGCAATAAGGCGAATACCATGTGCCTGGTCGACGCGCGAACCGGAGAGATTATTTGGGGCCACGACGAACCCACGCGACATATCCACAGTTCCGGGCTATGTTCCGACATCGACGCCTCTCGGCCGGGCTGGGAATGCTACAGCGGCGAACGTGACTTCAAGGACAAACGCTGGTTGCGAGACTGCAAAGGCAACATTATCTCGACCGAAGACCTGGGTGGATTAGCTCCCCGCGCAGTCTATTGGGATGCCGACCCGCAACGCGAACTGCTCGTGGGCGGGCGCGTTTTCGACTATGGGAAAAAGGATACCCAGCAGCGGATAAACGGAAAAATGGTCGCTGTTGCAGACATCCTCGGTGATTGGCGAGAGGAAATCATCGTAAGCTCCCCCGGCGAGATGCGAATCTACACGACAACGATACCGGCTTCGGACCATCGCGTGTGCCTGATGCAGGACCCCATCTATCGCATGGACGTGGTAGTGGCCGCCATGGGCTATTATCAGGTGCCCATGCTTAGTTATGATCCGGCGAGTGAGGCAATGTCCAAAGGGAAATGAGGAAACAGTCGCATCTTCTTCGCTTGCGCTTCGGGTTAGTAATGGTACGAAAACCGTAATATCCATGCCATTTGAGCCAGAAGTCTGAAGTCTCCATAAAAAAACGGCCCATGTCGGGTGTTCCCAACACGAGCCGTTTCTTGTTTTCGCTCTGAGCGATTCTCGATTTATCGTTTCGAGAATTGCGTGCCTCGACGGGCTCCTCGCAGACCGGGCTTCTTCCGCTCGACCATACGGCTGTCGCGGGTCAAGAGGTGTGAGTCCCGGAGCGCTTCTTCCAGCGTGGGATCGTATTTCTTCAAGGCGCGGGCAATGCCCAGCTTGCAGGCGTCGGCCTGGCCGGTGAAACCGCCACCATGGACGCGGATGATTACGTCGACTTCGCCACGTTTTTCGGTGTGTTCCAGTGGCGCCAGGACGGCGTTACGCTGTTGATCGCGGGCGAAATATTCTTCCAGCGGTCGCTTGTTGATGAGGATTTTTCCGTCTCCCGGTCGGACTCTAACTCGGGCGACGGCCGATTTGCGGCGTCCGGTTCCTAGTGCGTCACCGGTTGTTTGGGGTTCGGCGGTAGTGGCTTCAGCCATTGGAATCCTGCTTTATTCTTCTAACGTTTTTGTGGAGTTTTTTCTGTTCTGGTGGTAAATGACTCGTTGGAGAGCTATTTTTTCGCGCCAAGATCGGCCGGTTCGGGGTTTTGCGCCTGATGTGGGTGCTGATCGCCGGTGTAAATTTTCAGCTTGCTAAGCATCTTGGTGCCTAGTTTGTTCTTGGGCAGCATGCGACGTACTGCTTCGGAAAGGACGGCTTCGGGCTTTTTCTCGAAGCGCGTCGAGGCCGACTCGCTCCGTTGCCGTGTGTAGCCGGTGTACCAGGTGTACTGTTTCTGGTCCCATTTTTTTCCACTGAAGATGATTTTATCGACGTTGGTCACAACGACGAAATCCCCCGTATCGACGTGGGGTGTATAGGTCGGGCGGTGTTTGCCCATGAGCCGTACGGCAATGTCGCTTGCCAAACGGCCGACTATTTTGTCGGAAGCGTCGACCAGCCACCATTTCTGTTCGACTTCGCCCGTTTTTGCCATGTAGGTTTTCATGTTCACCAACTCGTGTCTTCTTCTTATCTGCCCGGCATATATGGACTTATTGACCGTGACTAAATTCGCGGTTGCCTATAAAACCCCCCAGTCAAATGTGGGGAAACGTGCAGTTTAGCTTTTAATCGGATTGCTGACAAGTGTTCTCTGGGCGTGAACATAAGAAAAAACACGGGCGTGAAATGGGTGGGGTGCTATAGTATACCTGAAGGGTCGGAAAAGAACTGTTAATCCGCAATTGTGTATCATTTTGCCTTGTTTTGCAGCGGTTTTTATGTCCTTAATTGCCGGCAACAGGCACTGAAAAACCGATCTATAGTGAGACCGAAATGTTGGAGAGTTTTGCAAAATTGAAGGACTTGATGTCAGTTGGGGCATTCATTACGGTAGGGGGGGCTTTTCTTATCGGTTGCTCTATATACCATAATGAAGAACTCGTTTGATTGTACTTATTGCCCCTTCCTTCGGGTGGCGGCATTTGTTTTATGCGGATCGAAATTTATTACCGCGCCGCGCGTGTTGCGCCGGCTTTTTTAGACTGAATTGAATCGGGCCATGATTGTTGCAGTAGCCAAAGAGACATTTCCCGGGGAAAAACGCGTGGCGTTGGTGCCCCAGTCGGTTCCAGCCTTGGTAAAGGCCGGTCTAGAAGTTGTGATCGAAACCCAGGCCGGGCAAGCCGCCGGATTTCCCGATCAGGGATATCTGGATAAAGGCGCAAAGATTGCCAACTCGCGCGACGAGGTTTTTACGGCAGATATCGTGTTGCAGGTAAGGGCAGCGGGAGCTAATCCCGAACTGGCCGCCGCGGACCAGTCGCGCATGAAGGCCGGCCAGATCGTGATCGCCTCGGTCGATCCCTTGGGTTCTCCTCAAGCGGCCCAAGATTTCGCACGAAGCGGTGCTTCGCTCTTCGCCTTGGAACTTTTGCCGAGAATCACCCGCGCACAAAGTATGGACATCTTGTCCTCAATGGCCACGGTGGCGGGATATCATGCCGTTTTGATGGCAGCCCAGGCACTGCCCAAGATGTTTCCCATGATGATGACGGCCGCGGGCACGGTGGCTCCAGCCAAGGTGTTCATTGTGGGTGCCGGCGTGGCCGGTTTGCAGGCAATCGCAACGGCCAAACGTCTGGGGGGAGTCGTTTCGGCCTATGACATTCGCCCGGCCGTGAAAGAACAATGCGAGAGCTTGGGCGCGAAATTCGTCGAAATGGAACTGGACACGGCCGCTGCCGAGGACAAGGGTGGATACGCCCAGGCCATGGACGAAGAGTTCTATCGAAAACAACGAGAGATGATGAATCGCGTGGTGGCCGAACAGGACGTGGTTATTACCACCGCCGCCGTGCCCGGTCGCAAGGCGCCCATCCTTTTGACCACAGAGATGGTCGAGGGTATGGCCCCCG
>JAFGTN010000602.1 GCA_016934075.1 Pirellulales bacterium | reverse complement strand
GTGTAAATCGAACGCCCATGGCTCCGCATGTAGCGTATCGCCCACAATAATCGGCCGTACGCGAAAACCTATGCGTTTATCCCACAGTGTTTTGCCATCCTTGCCCGACAAGGCCGCGATTCTTCGCAAGTCGAACTCCCCGGCGAAGAACTCCTTCCAATAGTGGCCATCGAGGTAAACACCAAACAAGATCAACACGCCACGGCTGTAGATGGCGGCCTGGTTCATGCTGCCACTACGACTTTTACCCGGCAGTCTAGCTACGTCGACGGCTCTCTGCCACAGTCGTTTTCCGCTTGCGACGTCAATAGCCACCGCCATGCGGATGTCGGCTTGAGCTAATATAACTAGCGCCTTTTCGCGTAGATGCTGGGGCAGTTCTTCGATACGTTTGCGTTGTTCACCAATAACACGTTCGCGTTCGGCTTTGTCGGCAGTACTGGAAATGAAAAACACGCGTCCGTCACCGATGGCGATTGCATTATGGGGGATTTGTTTGCCGGGATAGAGCCAGCGCGGTTTGCCGCTTTCCACATCAACCGCGAAAACCGACGAACTGTCGAGTGCATTCATCGTGTGGCTGCCGAAAAGCGTGTCGCCCGCCAGGGCCGTGTATCCCCAGCGGGCATTTTTATTTCCATTCGGCTCGGGCGGCATTTCGTATGTCATAATCGTCTCGCCCGTGGCCGGGTCGAGACGCAGGCACCGCTTGCCCGAAACGACAAAAAGCCCCTTCTCACCCAGGGCCAAATTGCTGCCGCGATGCATGTCGCGGGGTTTGGGCACCGAAACTTGCGGTAATTCCCGCTGCCAGAGTTTTTGCCCGTTGTAGGCGTCATAGGCCATGATCGTCCCTTCGCCCTGCACGAACAGCCGACCGTCGCGCGATAGCGGGCCCACAGCTCGTTTGTGTCGATTGACCATGCGTTTGGGACCGGGCCGCCCGAACCAAAGCACTCCAAACGGCGGCTTGACGCGCATATCGTCGCCACAGGTGGAGTTGCCCGCGTCGGCATATTGGTGCGTCCAACTACCGCCGCCGGGCAGCGGGCCGCGAGTGTATTTGGCCCAAGTCCCGTCCCCACTAACAATGCCGCCGGTTTTCATCTCGGACGCTTCGAGCCAATCCCGAAGTCTATTCGAGTCGTTAGATTCCGGTTGGGAGATCATGAGCACCCCGCCGCAAGGCTTCAACATGCGAATGGCCTCGGCGGCCGGCGGCAATTCGCCACCGAGCAATGCGGTTTCGCTGACCACCAGGTTGGCAAAATAGTTCGAATAAGGTACGGCGTCCAGCGGCCAATGCTCTACCCGAACGCGCGAACCGTATAATCCCGCGCCGTCGATTGTTTTTCGCGCGGCGGCTGCCTTTTCCGCGTCCGGCGCTACGGCATAGATCGTCAGATCTGAGTGTCGCGCCAGCTCCAAAGCCAGCCTCCCCGTCTCGGTTCCCAGCACCAGGCAATATCCGCGCCGCACGCCCGATTTATCGAGTATGGACTGTACGGCTTTACGCATTTTTTGGTCGGCTTGATCGGCGTCGTCTAATTCTTTCACGGTCGATTTCTCGCTAACCAGCGCCGGAGACGTGTTGGATTTTACCGTGGGCACGTCGGCCTTTTGAGCAAAAGCGTAAATGGCCCCTGTGTCAGTGCTGACGATGAGTCGCCGGTTAGCCACGGCCAGGCCCTTGGCGTGGCCCTTGACCTTAGCCTGCCAGGCGACCTTACCGGATGCGGCCTCGATGGCCAGGACCCGGCCGGGTCCGCCCGCATAGAGAAATTTCCCGGTCATTATCAGTTCGTCGTGGCAGTCGGATCTAATTTTCCAAAGCGGTTTCTCTAGACTCTTGCTCTTGCGGTCGAGAGCCAACAGTCGATTGTCGGTGGCAAGATATGACACATCGCCGGCAACAAGTATTTTTCTGCCGGGAAAAGTGGCGAAGCGGTCGTGGCTTTCACTGTTATATGCCTGAATTTCCTCCGTGCCGGTATATATCTGCTCGCCGGTCAGAAGAGCGTAAGTGCCGCCCACGGTTTTGCCGAAAAAAGTGGCGTATTTCAACTGCCCATCGCGCCGGTCGAAGGCGGCCGGTGAAACCCGACCCATGGGCGCATATAGACTCGACCGCGAAGCCAACAAGTAACCCTGCGGCGAAATAGCCGGGCGCAACGATGCAGATTCGCCGAAGTTACCTTTTCGCCAAATCACTTTTCCGGTTTTCGCATCCACGGCATATAGAAACACTCCCTCACTGGGAAAAATACCGGCAGCGAAATAGGCCACCCCACTATCCACCAAAACGCCAGTCCGCACGGGATAAAGCGAAATCATCTTACCGCTGCCCAGCAACTGACGCTCTTCCGGCGCGCCGCGAATCTTCCAGACCAGCGAGCCGTCGGATGCTCGGAGACAATAAACATGCCCATCGTCGGAACCAACGTATACAAGCGAGTCGACCACCATCGGCGCCAGCCGCACGGGGCCCCCGGTTATGGCCGTCCAGATAATCCGGCCCGTATTTGCATCGAGACAGTACACCTTGCCGTTGGCCGAAGAACCGAAAAAGATCCGCTCGCCGACTGCTGCGACTT
>JAFGTN010000601.1 GCA_016934075.1 Pirellulales bacterium | reverse complement strand
CTTCCTACTTAAGAAAGTGGTATAGAATACGTTCTGAGACTCTAAAAGACCTCGGCCAGCTTCCATGAACTGGGGCGATAATTGTAACACGCCCCGGACCGGAGGTTAAAGACATGGCCCGGCGGATGAGGTGCTCCGAAGAGTTTCACACGGAAAAACACGGGCATTGGGGCACTAATCCAACGGCTGAAATGCTTGCTGTCGACATGTGTGTCTGGGGAAAACTTGTCGACGGGAAATAGCCAATATTGTTATGCTACTGCACTTTACAGCATAGCAGAACACTCACCCGACACATTCCCTTCGTTGGCATAACGAGAATATGCCAAAAGATCGTAAACCAACTCTTGCATACGGCTGGCTCCACCCACAACAAAGGGAACCATATCGTCACCCCCAGATTCGAGTTGCCCGGCTAAATCCAATGCCAACTCGCCCAACGCCCTGGAAGTCATGGCCAGTCGCTGTTTCGAGCGATGAGGATCACCCTCGGCAGTCTGCTTGACTTCATCGTCCATCTCCCAGTGTCCCTTGCTAATCACCAGATTGCGGAACCATCTCAGCAGCGTAGCGCGGCTGATCGTTCCTGTAGGAGTATTGTTCTTGGCGATTACCACTCTGCGAATAGAAACACGGCAGAGGAACTCGTAGATAGTTTTGATCGGTGTGTCTTCCTCGTACCAAATTACGTTCGGCTTTTGCACCTCGGATACCGGCCGGTTCCAGCAGTCCAGTGAAACCATGGCGGCCATCAGGTCCATTTCCGACAGCATTCCCACCAACTCGCCTTCTGCGCTTACCACGGGTGTAGAGTTGATGCGCGAACGCAGGAAGAACTCGGCTGCCTGCCCAATGGTTTCATCTTCACGCAAACATGCCACGATGGGAGTCATCACGTGGCGGGCCAAGATTCCTTCGCAAAGTTTCGCACTCTGGTCCGAATCGTCCAAATCGACAACCGTCTCGGCTTCCAGTTCCCCGAAACAAACAACCCGATCGCGACCGGATTGTTTGGCGCAAAGCAGAGCCTGGTCAGCACGATCGACCAACTGTTCGGCGATGGGAATCCCTTCGGTCAGTTCGGCTACACCGAAACTGGCCGTTACGCGCAGGTCACGCTTTGGCGTGGGGATTCTCAGATCACGCAACTCTTCACAAACACGTCTGGCCCAAGTAGCAGCGGACTGTTCGGTTGTATCCGGCAAGAGTACGCAGAACTCTTCGCCCCCGTAACGGCAAACCGCATCAGTGCTGCGGCAACTCTCGAAAAGCAATTTGGCAACCGTCTTGAGAACCGAATCACCGGCCGGGTGACCGTATGTATCATTTATCCGCTTGAAAAAGTCCAAGTCCAATATCACGCAAGACAACGAACGATCGTGGCGCTTGGCGCGCTCCCACTCACGGTCCAAAGTCTCGAAGAAAGTTCGCTGAGTCATCAAACCCGTGAGCGAATCCGTTCTGGCAAGCAGACTCAAGCTGCGTTCCAGTTCCACCACGCGACTGCCGGCATGCATGCGGGCAAGCAACTCGTTCTGGCGGACGGGCTTAGCCAGGAAATCGTCGGCTCCCGTCTCGAGAGCCTCGACACTCTCCGCCTGTGTGGCTCGAACAGTAATGAAAATGATGTAGACATACTGCATCAAATTCATATCGCGGATAGTGTGACACAACTGGATACCATCCATGCCCGGCATTTCCCAGTCGGTAATCACAAAATCCGGACACTTCTTCTCGATCTCGGAAATAGCCATCTGGCCATCGGTGGCTATGCGCACGGCATAGCCCGCCCGTTGCAGCCACATCGAGAGCAGGCGCAACATAGCCGGATCGTCGTCAACGATAAGCACTTCCGAAATTGATGGTTGTTGTTGGTCCGTAACCACGCGCTTCACCTGGTTGGTATCTATTTCTTTCGTGGTGGTCTATACAAGTTGCCTTCCAAAGGTAGCTTGTTTTACGCACATTGGGAAAAATCGCGGGTATTTTTATGCCCTTTCTCCGGCACTCGATCCCGGAACCCCAGATGAATTGACACCCCCCCGCCAGTGTTCTACCCCAAAAATAGCATCTAATGCCTTTTGCATGCACTAAAAAGTCTATCACTATCTGCATAATCGTTACCACCCAATTGTGTAGGAATATACTCTCATTAAATACCCTATTTTTCCATCCACTTTGACAAGGGCACGTTGACGCTGGATCCCGCGTCCTTATAATTGCGAAGGCATTTTACATTCAATCAGCATTTCAAATCGGGCAAACAGATAAAGGAACACGCCAATGGGAAACCTTTTAGAATTCACTGACGATAATTTTGTAGATGAAGTTCTCCACAGCGAAGCTCCGGTCCTGGTCGATTTTTGGGCCCCTTGGTGCGGACCATGTCGCATGATCGCTCCCGTGCTTGACGAAATGGCCGCAGAAAACGGCGACGGTGTAAAAATAGGTAAAGTGAATATAGACAATAGCCCCAATACGGCCGCCGGATACGGAGTCAGCAGCATTCCGACGCTCCTGATCTTCAAGGACGGCGAGGTAGTAGACCGCTTCGTCGGCGTACAGCCCAAGGAAAGAATCCAAGAAGCACTCGACGCCGCCAAATAGATCATTGCCGTACAGGTTTGTCGCTAGACTTTATCAAAAACATCTTGTGTGGCGCACCCTCAGCGTAGCGAAGGGCTTGAGGCCTGTAAAAATACAGTATGCCCTTCGCGAGCCATCGTGGAAAAATCGCTGACACATTCTCCTCTGACATGGCCAATCACCCAAGATGCTCTATCTTTCCCTAACTGCTATCTAACCGCAGTTTCACTCTATATGCCGCCCACAACGCCCAAAATCTCACCCCAGAGTGTTCATCCGCAATACTGCTGTAAAAACCGCCCCCTTGCAGTCAATTTCGCTCGGTCTTCTGCCGATCAAGTTAATTTAGATTGACATTGACGATTGCGAAGACTTTTTCGGCCGGCTGAACATCTGCTATCCATACCCATCCGAATCGTAAGCAAGGGACTTACCGTAGAAGGCGGATTATGCAAATCCTCAGTCACTTATAGCGCCAATATCGACGATCCATTCGCACCAACGGCAAGTCGAGTATGTCCAAGCCGAAAATCCAAACCGAGCACCCTACCAAGCGGCCTGCAAGCAAGGCATCCGGTACCGATCCGGATTCTCCAGTTGATATCCATGCCGAAGACGCACAGCAAACCAAGCTCATCACCGAAACCCGAGTCGATGCGCCTCACGTTCTCACCGCCACGACTGATCGGCCCACGGAAAACCTCATAGCAGAAGGAAAGAGCAAAGGTAATAAAAATTCCACCGCCAAAGCCGAAAAAATCACCAAGAAGCCCGGCGAAGAATCTACTGCTCCCTCAAAAAAAGAACTTCAGCTGTGCGAAAAGGAATCGTGCACCCAAGAATCCGCTGAGCAAATTCGCCTGCAAGCAAACCAACTCGGCGCGCAACTCCGTTCCCGGCAAGAGGATCTCGACCGCCGCGAGTCACAACTTAACGCTCGGGTTGCGCAGCTCGAAAACGACGCCCGTACGGCTCGTCTATGGTTCACTGAAACTCGCAAGGATTTCGACCGCCGCGAGATCGAGCTTGCCGAAAAAACACAGCAGATGCAACAGTGCTTGTCTCGCCTGGCCCGCGTCGAAGAGACATGCGTGCGTCGAGAGACAAAACTCGATACCCAGGCCGAACGCTTGGACAAAGAAGCCAAGTTGCTGGAAGAATCCCGCCGTCGTTTTGAACAAGAACAGAAGCAGCAACGCGAACAAACCGAAAAACTCACGGCCCGGGAACAACAACGCATCGACACTCGTCGCCAGGCCTCGCTGGCTTTGGTGCGCCAGGCTCTCTCGGGTTTAGAACGTCGACGCGCCCAGACCGAATCCCAAGTCCGGCGATTGAGAGAAAAGGCCGCGCAACCCAGCAAGGAGCTACTTGCCCGCGAGGAGACCGTACGCGAAGCCACCGAGGAGTTCCAGCACCGCCGGCAACAGATTTTCGAAACGGAACAGACGCTTGCCGCCGAGCAATGCGAAGTTCGAGAACTGCGCCGGCAGCTACTGGCTAAGCGCGAAGAGCTGCAGCGACTGGAACAACATCGTTCGCAAGAGGCGGACAACCTACGCAACCGCATGCAGCTCGAGTTGGAAGCTAAACGGCAACAAATCGACCAACGCGGCGAGGAACTCGATCGCGCGCAAACCGCGATGCGACACCTCCGTGCCGAACTAAGCGAAATGCACCGCGAGACGCTTGAACTACGCCTGGCCACCGAGGAACTGTGGATGCAACTCTCCGGCACCATACCTCCGGCTACGCTCACGCGTTCGCTGGGCCGCATCCGCAGTTCATTGGCCGAAACATATCGCACCGAAAATGCCGAGTTGGCCCGTCGAAAGCTGGAACTGCGTTCGATCGGTTCCGAACTGGCCCAGGACCACAAGAGACTGCAACAACAAAAAACCGAACTCGACGCCTGGCTGGCCCGACGCGAAAGCGAGATCGAACAACAGGCGCAACGCCTGGTCGCCCGCGAACAGGAATTGCACGACCAGCAAGCCTGCTTCGAGGAAAAAGCCCGGCAGTGGTCTAGTACAAAACTCGGATATCAACAAGAAATCCGCCGACTCCGCGATCTTCTGGACGAAGCCGCCGAAAACGGCAAAACCCGCTCGGGCCTGTGCGGTGCTTTTTAGCGTTGGCGATCCTCATTCGTTCCGCACCCAACCCTCACGGCAAAGACGCAAGCCGATCAGACGTACGAATATCAGCCAGACAACCAAGAGTGCGCCTATCTTGACATCCATTGCGGCCGGCCGGCTGAAGCGATCGGACATCACCCAACCGAGAAATGACATCAAGACGACGCACGCGCAAACAACGAACAAAATAATTGTCGGCAAACTCCGCCAACCTTCGCCAAGGCCCTCCCATACCATCCATGCACATACCACGGGTATAACCACAAACAGCAAGCATTCTCCCTTGAGACAATCCACCCAGACGTGTTTTGGCACCAAGACGCCAAAAAGGCTCAGCAATGACATTAGCAACGCCAGAGCCAGAGTCCAGCAGAACAAGGTCCGCAACAAAAATTGATAACGTTCTTGGATCGCGCGTACGTCGATAGTGCGAGTCGAACTCACCAGCGCCAGCATCGATTGATTAAACCTCATTCGTTCGGTGTAACAATCGGTACGGAGTTGGAATCCCAGCCCTCGCAATATGAATCCCATTACACTTGTGCATAGCATTTGTGTAAAAAGGATTATAAAGGATAAGCAAATCTTATCTTCGCCAAGCAGTTGGGCAACGTATATGCCGCCGACCATCGCGCCCGCGACCACCACAAGCCGCCAAGGAACCGCCTTGGCACTCAGCGGCAACACGATCCCCAATAAAATCCCATGACTGCATAACAAGGGAATAAGAATCAACTGCCACACGTCCCTGGCTATGTGGGGATAAGTGGAATAATGCGAAGCCATAATCGCCAGAGTTCCGCCCAGCACCACCAAAATGCTCAGCGAAATCATCATGACAAAAATCGTCAGAAGTCGCAAACCGTCTGTAAAATATCGATCCATATCGATGCTCATCGGCTGGACAGCCTTGGGTGTGACCTTGCGGACTTCAGGACCTTCCGTGTATCTTATCATCACCCGGCATGCCTGGCCAGTTATTAGAGACGAAAAAGGGATCCGGCAAAAATTGGGATATAATATAGAAATAATGCCTGGTGCGTCGCGGACGCACCCTACAAAAACAATAAACGTCTAACAAAATGTCAGGGACAAAAAATGTTTCGAACGATTTCCTTACTAATCACACTTATCATGGTTGGGAGTTTTTTCATGGCCCTTGAGAACAAGGCCGATGCCGAAGACTCGGCGGCCAAAAAAAATGTTACCGGGAAAAAGACGGCCGACAAAGATGACGCGGCCAAACCCACTCCGCCCACCTATAAGCGAAAGCAAAAACTCCCCGGCCAGATCACATTGGCCACCTTGTCCAACGGGCTCACCGTCATCGTGCAGGAAAACCACACCGCTCCGGTCGCCACTGTGCGGTGCTTCGTGAAGAATACGGGTGGAGCGTTCGAGTCGAAATATCTTGGCATGGGCATCAGCCATCTCGTCGAACACATCGTGGCCGGCGGAGCCACCACCACTCGCACCGAGAAAGAGATCGAAGAAATCGTGGACCGCTTCGGCGGTGCCACTAATGCTTACACCAGCAACGATCTCACGGCCTATTTCATCGACTGCCCGGCCGGCAACACAATGACCTGCATCGATCTAATCGCCGACACAATGCAGAACGCCATCTTCGAGCAAGAAGCATTCGATCGCGAGTTCAAGGTCGTACAGCGCGAGCTTTTCGACGGCGAGGCCAACCGAAGCCGCGTCAAGTGGAGTCTGATAAATGAAACGATCTACACCGATCACCCGGCCCATGTACCCACCATCGGTTATCTCGAAGTTTTAAAAACGGCCACCCGCGACATCGCCCTGGATTTCTATCGTTCGCGATACGTTCCCAACAACCAGATCTTCGTTGTTGTCGGCGATATTAAAACCGACGAGGTCTTGGACCGCATCGCCAGAGCATGGATTGGCACGCCACGTTCGCGTGAAACCTACATACCCATGGTCGCCGACCCGCTCCAGGTTTCACCCCGCGAAGCGGTCCGCGAGATGGACGGCAATACTTACGACATGGCCCTGGCCTGGCCCACCGCCAAGCTTTCCAGTCCCGATCTCTACGCCCTGGACGTGGCCGCCTACATACTGGCCGAGGGCGAAAGCTCGCGCATGATTCAGAACCTCAAATACGATAAGCAACTTGTGCTCTCGGTCTCTTCCGCCAGTTACACGCCGTACTTCGTCGACGGCTGGTTCGGAATCTTCGCCACCGCCCAGCCGGAAACCTGGAAAAAAGCCTCCGACGCCATCATCGCCGAGGTCTACCGCCTCCGCGAGGAGTTGGTATCGCCGGCAGAGTTGGAAAAGGCAAAGAAGCAAAAAGCCGCAGAACTTGTCTTCTCGCAACAAAAGGTCCAGGATGCCGCCGGCAGCCTGGGGCGCGGATACCTCAGCACGGCCGACCCGCGTTTCGATCACGCCTATGCCGAAAATATCCAGAAGGTTACCGCCGAGCAGGTCCGCGACGTGGCCCGACGCTACTTCTTGCCCCAGCGGCTCAACCGCATCATCATCGCCCCGCCCGGCGGTGCCCCCAAAGCAGCCGACGCCGACAATAAATCCACCGAAGGCAAGATAGTCAGTCTCAATCTCGACAACGGTCTCCGCGTACTCGTCAAACGCAATTCGCAACTGCCCTTGGTGAATATCCAGGCATATATATTGGGCGGATCACTGGTAGACAGCGTGGAGACGGCCGGTCGGGCAGGATTGGTGGGCAAGATGCTCGACAAGGGCACGGCCCGTCATTCGGCCCAACAAATCGCCGATTTCTTCGACTCCCGCGGCGGCAAGTTCAGTACGGCAGCCGGACGAAACACGGTCTATGCCACGGCAACCGTGTTGGCCGACGATTTCCCCGACGCCCTGGCACTTTTGGCCGAGTCGTTCACCCAACCAACATTCCCCCAAGATCAATTTGAAAAAGTCCAACACTTGGCCCTCGGCGCCATTGCCCGCCGCGCCGCGAATCCGCAACAGGAAGTACTGGAACTGTTCTTCGACAACCTCCCGAACAGTTCACCCTACCATATTCTCCAGGGCGGCAAGAAAGAAACCGTCGAGCGGCTTACCGCCGACAACCTGCGATCCTACCATGCCAAATATTTCGTACCCAATAACATGATCGTCACCGTCTTCGGAGACATCGATCCGGACAAGGCCGTCGATCTGGTACGAAAAAATTTCGGATCACTTAAACCAAATCCCGATCTCGAACCGATCAGTTTCGACCGCCCAAACGCCATCGCCAAGTCGATAGTCCGTCATAAACAGACGAAGAAAACAACCGCCATGGTCATGCTCGGTTACCCGGACACCAGCATCCTCGATAAGACCGACTACGCCGCAATGACCGTATTGGATGCCATCATGTCCGGCTACAGCTATCCCGGCGGCTGGCTCCACACCGAACTCCGCGGTCAGGGGCTGGTCTACTACGTCCACGCCATGCAGATTACCGGTCCCTCCCCGGGCTTCTTCAGCATCATGGCCCAAACTCGCCCCGACAAACTCGACGAGGTCGTCGACCGCATCCGCAAAAACGTGCAACGTGTCAAGGACGGCAAAATCTCACAAAAGGAGTTCGACACGGCCATACAAATGATCATCTCCCTGCACGCCCAAGAGAACACCACCAGCGGCACCCAAGCGCAACAGGCCGCCCTGGATGAACTCTACGGCCTGGGATATGACTACGACAAGTCGTTCGAAGATCGCATCAAAGCCGTTACGCTCGAAGATGTCATCCGCGTAGCCAATAAATACCTCGGCAATTCGGTGCTGGCCACTACTTCGCCGGAGAAGAAATAGGGGGCATCCGGGATTTGCGTACGTGCTGCGCCGAGAGAGAGTGCGTTTTCAAAACAAAGGGGTAGGGAATGTGTGGTGAATTACGAAGTGAATCCCATGAGTGATATCAAAGGCCAGCATCTCTACGTGACGCTCAGTGCTTCGCAGGTCAGGCGACGACTTAAAGGATTCGGCCACGGCGTGAGAAAAATCCTCAGCGCCGGAAAAAACCGGGCAGTGGTTATCCACACGGCAACGGGACGCCATCTCGAAGAATTGGAAGCTGTTTTCAGTGACGTGAAAGTTTCTGATTCAGAAAGCGTCTTGTAAGAGAATTAAAGTGAAAAAACTGCGTTATGCGAAAAAGTCGCCTAAATAGTGATTACTATTGTTTTTGCACTTGGCTAAATTCACACCTATTCACCGCAGTACAAGTCTACTCTGCAATGCCTTACGTCTAAAAAAACAGGGGCGAATGTAATTGCTAGCTTTGACATGATGTAAAAAGCCACGCTCGAAAAATAATATCCACCCCCCGTTTCCATCAGCTATTCGAAGTGTTATACTGCTTTTATATGGAGGTGCGACAACTCAAGCCCTTCAGCTTCTTTCTAGATTCTTCCTCTCCGGTCGCTTCATAGCGTCTCGCCGGGGGTGTGTCTTTGATCGCAGTTGACTTGACTGCTCCTCCGGTGCGATTTTCGTGCCAGATTGCCATAATGGATACTCTTTACCATTATGGCTAACTGTTTTTTTCTGTTTTAGGGAGAAAAGGACTATAACACCATGTTGACACAGCATACAGTTTCGACTCCTGGAAAGCTCTCGGCACGTCAACGACAACTTCGGGACCGTGCACACCAATTGTGCTTCAAGGATGCCGTCCGGTTGGCTGCTGATGATATTTTCGACTTCACTCATCGTAAATCCGGCGGAAAAGCGCTCTGGTCCAACAAGGTGTCCGTGTGGCTGGGGAAAACAACTTTTATTCATTGGACCATGAATAAGGACGATATCGATATTCCTCGGATAGTAGCAGAAACAGATGGCGCACCCGACAGCGCGGATGATTTTCGCAAAGCGGTAAAACTGGAACTAGTGGCCTATTGGATGGAACATCTGAAATCATTGCCATCCAAGAACACCCCGAATTGGATGCCCCTGCCGTAAGTAATAGCGGAAAAGTCGAAGAGATTCGTTTCGCATCCCATCAGCCTTCCCCCAGCCACTTGCGGACGGCCTTGTCAACATCGCCCTTTTCGATTGAGCTTTGCGGCTGGGGGAAGGATTTCCGCAACTTGCCTTCGCGATCAAAAATCTGTAACTGTGGAAGCGGGCCGGGTAAATCGAATTTTTCCAGCGACTCGGTGCCCGCCCCGTAGACACTTATAAAATTGTCGAACACCGCTTCATGCTCCTCGAGAAAATCAAGCGCGGCATTTCGGTTATCTGAATCATCGAGGCTTACCGAAATCACAACTAGACCTTTTGGGCCGTACTTTTCGTGCAACTCAACCGTATGGGAAAAGAGTTCTACACAGGACAAGCACCAGGTGGCCCAATAATCAACCAAAACGACCTTACCGTGACACCCTGCGATAACCGAGTCAAGCTGTTTTTCATCGATCTCGCGGAGTGAGATCGAGGCTTTTCGATCGGTATCGATAGTGCCCGCTGGATTATCATATTTTCCGCAACCCTCTACCGCAGCGAGAAGAACAAATATCACCACTGGGAAAAGGCTCGAACAAGTGAAACGATTTGTCACTTTTTAGGTTTCTCCCACTTGATACCGCATCCAAACTGCTTGGTCACGGACTTCGGCGGTTTTTTGTCGGCAAGCACCGCATCGAGTGCGTCGCACAGGTAATGCTCCTTCACCTTCTTCGCAGCAATATTATCGTCAATCGCCCCCGTGTAGACGATCTTTCTGTTTTTGTCTAGCAAGAACACGTGAGGCGTGCATGTCGCTCCATAGGCCCTGGCAACCTCTTGCGTGGCGTCGACAAGATACGGGAAGTTAAAGGCCTTTTTGTCGCTCCGCCAATCCCCCAAGTCCTTTGCGGCGGCCCGCAACTTCATCTTCTCCAGGCTGTCCTGTGGTTGCTTCTTGGGACTGTTCGAATTAATGGCAACGACTTGAACGCCTTTATCCTTGTAGTCCTCGGCAATAGCGATAATACGATCTTCATAGGCTTTCGCCACCGGACAGTGGTTGCATGTAAATATGACAACCACCGCCTTGGCCTCTTTGAAATCGGAAAGCCCCTGTTTGTGGTCGTCCACACCGACCAATCCGCTAAAGCCGGGTGCCTCTTGGCCGATTGTCGCTTTGTCGGACTTATTTTCAGTTGCATCACAGCCCGCCGATATAAACAGGCATAGTGTTAGTACGGTCAGAATTGTTGTCAATCTGTAATTCATGGGAATTTCTCCTATTGAGATAGATTGTGGGAATATCGAGCGTATAATTATTCGCAACTCCACTCCTCCGGGCAAGTGGATCGAGCGTCCTTTTTTGCCCTTGGAATGTGTTTTGAAAACACTTTCCAAGACTCCAGACCGCCTATAGCCCCTGCTCCGGGGGACTAGGTATTTAGATCAATCAAACGTGCTTGGTCTAATTGGTTTCTGTTGAGAGTTCTTGCACAAGCGAAAATGTGTTAGCCCCGTCGCCCGCGACGGGACAGGGAGTGTCGGAAAATCCAGTACTTCTGCCAACCGGTCGCAGGCGACCGGGCTAACCAGCCCAATTAAACAACAGAAACTAGTTGGACACTATCCAAATCTCGTCTACCCCTCTAATAGCAACCCAATTAAGAAAACCAGCAGCAATCCCGTACCGAGTAATCCCATTATAAGACCGAAGATAGCGCGGCCCATGCCGTGTAGTTTTGAATTATTCTTGATGTGGAAAATGGCTATAATGCCCAGCAGCAATGCGATCGGGGCCGGAAAAACAAGCACTGCAAACAATCCGGCGTAACCGGCGGCGATTGCCCAGCCCGACCGGCCCACCGGCATCAACATGCGTAACGCGGCACTGTCCGCCAAATCGGAGCCCGGCTGATGGAATGGTGGCTGAGATGCAAAGGGATACTGGCCGCCCGGAATCTTGATAGTTTTGCCACAGGTCGCGCACGGCCCGCTCATACCGGCATATTCGTCGGCGACATTAGTCCGAGTTCCACAATGTGGACAAGTGAAATCGATAGGCATGGCGCTACACCCTCAGTATTGTTCATGTCACCAAAGGGCAAGGATACATCTAATCGACAGGGTATGCAATAAGAACGTGTTTTAAAAATGGGTGGCACCTGCAAATCACATGCGGTTTCCCGGATTTTAATCCTACATCAGCATAATTACCATGACCATTGACTTCTCCGGGAGATGAATTACCATATGCTTTTCGCTATTTATAGACAATCTCGACCCGTTCGCGTTGTATATCGAAAGAACAGAGGAGTATTCAGGTGAACTGTTCATTTAATTTCCGGGCCGAAAAGGCTTTTGATTTGAAATATTATCAGTCGTTACCGAACGACACTCTTGTCGAGCGAATCGAAGCCGTACGCGGAAAGATGGGTTCACGTCTTCTGGTGCTTGCTCACCATTATCAGAAGGACAGTATCATCGCACTGTCCGACTTGCAGGGCGACAGCTATAAGCTCTGCGAATTGGCGGCCAAACACGAGCAGTGCGAAGCCATCGTGTTTTCGGGCGTGCACTTCATGGCCGAGACGGCCGATATTCTGGCCAACCGGCCCGAGCAGTTACAGCGCCGCGGCGGAAAACGCGTACCTGTCGTTCTGCCCGACCTGGATGCCGGTTGCTCGCTTGCCGAAATGGCAAACATCGAGGTTTTGGAATCTTGCTGGAACGAACTGGGAGAAGTAATCGACGTCAGCGAGATTACGCCCATCACGTACGTCAATTCGACAGCGGCGATCAAGTCTTTTTGCGGCGCGCGGGGCGGAATAGTCTGCACTTCGGCCAACGCAGCGGCCGTGTTGGATTGGGCCTTTGCGCAACGCCGGCGAGTACTCTTTTTGCCAGACCAGCACCTGGGCCGCAACACGGCCCTGGCCATGGGGATTCCGGTGGAAGAGATGGCCTTGTGGGATCCACGGCAAGACAAGTTGGGCGGCAACGATGCCGAGTCGATCGGCCGCGCGAGAGTTATCCTCTGGCACGGACATTGTAGCGTGCACCAGCTTTTCCGACCGGCAGATATCGAGAAAGCCCGCCGTGCGGATCCGCAAGTCAAGATAATCGTACACCCCGAATGCCCACGGGAAGTCGTAGAACTTGCCGACGCATCCGGTTCGACGGGCATGATCATCGACGCTGTTACCGCTTCGCCGGCCGGTACTCACTGGGCAGTGGGTACCGAGTTGAATCTGGTCAACCGCTTGAAGAACCGCTTCGCCGACAAGCAGGTCGATTTTCTTTCCAGCGAGATCGGCATTTGCCCCACGATGTACCGCATCGACCTGGCGCACCTATGCTGGGCGCTGGAAAACCTGGCGGCCGACACGCCGGTGAATGTGATACGGGTGGACGACGACGTCGCGCGCGATGCGCTCACCGCGTTGGAGAGGATGCTTGAGGTGCGTTAGGGAAAAGCCAACTACTAGAACATGTATTGCTCGCCTGCTTCGGTAAAGTCCGAAGAGAGGAGATGATAGGTTGACTCAGGAATTACCCGCCACAGATATAAACGACCGTTCATCGCGATTTCTCCGGGAGGTCGGCAAGCGTCTGGCGGCGCTTGCCTTAATAGCACTGGTGGCCATAGCCTATTGTTCAACCCTGTGGTCCGGTTTCATCTGGAATGACATCGGGCATGTGAGAACAGAAGCGAATTTCATGGGCGCAAGCGGACTGGGGCAGATATGGATGGACATCGAAACCGTTCCCGAGTACTATCCACTGGTGCGTAGCAGTTTCTGGTTCGATCACCAGTTATGGGATCGGCTGACATTCGGATATCACATATCCAGTTTCCTGTTTCACGCCCTGGCCGCGGTCGTGCTTTGGCGAACTCTCGTACTGTTGGATGTGCCCGGCGCCTGGTTTGCCGCTGCCATTTTTGCCGTTCATCCGATCAACGTGGAATCGGTGGCCTGGATCAGCGAACGTGCTAATGTGCTATGCGGCTTGTTTTATCTTATGACCCTGTGGACTTACATGGCCTGGGTACTTGCTGAAACAGGAACACGCAACAAGTGGTTCTACGGTGTATCGCTGGCGCTGTTCGTGTGCGCCTTGCTGTGCGAAACATTCGCATGCACGTTGCCGTTTGTGATCTTGGTAATCCTATGGTGGAAACATGGGCGCATAAATCGCGCGAACCTGTTGCATCTATCGCCATTTCTGGCGATCGCAGTGGCTATGTGGCTGTTGACGGTGTTTATGCAAAAGCCAGTGGCGGGCGCGGTGGGTAGTGCCTGGGATCTATCACCGCTGGGGCGGTTACTTGCCGCTACACATGCCGTCTGGTTCTATGCCTGGAAGGTCATCTGGCCGCGACCACTGGTTTTCATATACCCGCTCTGGAATATCGACACATCGCAAGCATGGCAATATGTCTATCCCGTGGGAATTTGTGTATTGCTATTGACCTTATGGTTCGCCAGGAAAAAAATCGGGCGGGGAGCATTGGCGGCGGCCATGATTTTTCTGATCGCGTTATTGCCCGGGCTGGGATTTTTCAAAATCTATCCGATGATTTCTACGTTCGTATCCGATCACTTTTTGCACCTGGCCTCTATCGCCCCGATCGCGCTGTTGGTGGCGTCGGCATGGACCCTGGCAGCCGGAAACCGCGCGACTCGGCTTATAAGTTTGGCATTGGGCATAGGCCTGGTAGCAGTATTCATGTTGCTGACGAGCGAGCGCTGCCTGGTCTTTCGGACTTCCGAAAACCTGTGGTTGGACACGATCGCGAAGAATCCACAAGCCTGGATGGCGCACAACAACCTGGGAATGATACGACTGAGTCAAGGGAACCTTGAAGACGCCAAACGATGTTACGAGGCGGCACTTGAACTGCGCCCCGAATCAGTTCATGCCCGCAACAACTTGGGCGGACTCTTAATGGCACAACATAAATTTGAAGACGCGGCGGTACATTTCCAGGATGCCTTGCGAATCGATCCCGACTTCATCGATGCCCGCCTCAATCTTTGCAGGGCGTTGGTGTACTCGGGGAAAATTAAAGAGGCCATGCCGCATTACCTGCAAGCCTTGCGACTGGATAGACGCCTTGCCCGCACACACGGCCATCTGGCATATTCACTCCTTAATGACGCCGACGCGAAGAGTGCGAGAGAATTTTTCGACGAAGCGATCAGTATCAGGGAAGATTGGGCGATGCTTATTAACAATATGGCATGGACCCTCGCCACCAGCCCTGACGCCGAGCGTCGCGACCCGCAACGGGCGGTTGAACTTGCTCACCGCGCGGTCGAACTGACAAACAATTCCGACGCCGGTCTAATAGATACGCTCGCGGCCGCGCAAGCCGCGGCTGGCGATTTCGACGCGGCATGTGAAACCCAACGCCGTGCATTGGCAATATTGGAGCGCCAACGTAACGCCGTTTTCGCCGAGGAGTTTCGTCACCGGCTTAAGCTTTTCGAAGAGAAGAAACCGTATTTGGAGCCGAAAAAGCCGGAACGGAAAAAACAGGATGCGGACAAGGGGCGAGATGGTTCTTGATGTGTTGTCGCTGAGGTTCTTCCAGAGAACACGAATAGTTGAAAGAGTGATCGCTAATCCCATGAAGGTTGGAACACTATTTTCCACTGATTGACGCTAATCCTCTTCTTTCGGTGAATAAGATATGCCGAGTTTTTCGAAAAGATCTTCCGATTCCGAATAGATAAGGATTTGTTTCTTTTCGATGAAGATGTTGAACCTTGGATAAAAATCACCATCCTTGGTTTTTAAGACTGTTCTAGCATCACAGATGTCAATCGAGTAATCCGATTCGATATTTGATACTGCTTCATGTACCACCCGAAGTAACTTTGGCGTTAAGATCCTTTCCTCTAATACTTCGATGGGCATAAAGCGATCGAAGTACCAATAATCATCATTAATGAAGAAGTCTCCTTCCTCCTCTGGCAAGGAATCAAAATCAATTTCAGACAAATCAACTTCAGACAAATCCTTGTCCATTGCCAAGAGACATTCTCCTGGCGAGTAATACTTCCAGTGTTTCTCCACCGCTGCTTTAACTTGGACACGCACGTTTGTATATTCTTCGTCGAACTTTTTCTTGTCGAAGTTGCCCGATAGCGGTTTATAGCCAGTTTCAAGATAACGATTTCTCTGGGCTTCGCTGATCACAATAACCGGAACCGGGTAATCACTCACGACCTTTCCTTTCTTATGAGATTCCGTTTCGTAATCGCAAGAGACACAGAAAACACAAGCACCCAATGAAAGCAACAGGCCCAGTTTGTGCCTTGCAGCTAATGCCAAGCGTGACATGCGAATAATGTATGTCGTCATATTTTTGTAACCTGAATATAATAATTAATCTGTCGGCATCTGGGGCATTCTGGCCTATTCCACAACAAACCGCCCACGCAACGGTGTGTTGCCGGCGTTGGGTCCGGCCATTAGTGTGAACTCGCCGGGTTCTACGACTTTTTGCATTTGCTTATTCCAGAGCGACAGTTCCTCGCAGTTGATGGTGAATTGCAGTTGCTTGCTCTGGCCGGGGTTAAGCGCCACCTTCTGAAAGCGGATTAGTCGCTTCACTGGTGTTGTGACCGAACTGAATTCGTCACGGAAGTAGACTTGGGCGACTTCCTTGCCCGCCCGCCGGCCGGTGTTGGTTACGGTGAAACTGAAACTAACCTGACCATCGAGAGCTGCCTGCGGATTTTCGATCTTGAAGTCGCCGTACTTGAAGGTGGTGTAGGAGAGGCCGAAGCCGAAGGG
>JAFGTN010000600.1 GCA_016934075.1 Pirellulales bacterium | reverse complement strand
TGGCCACGTTGTAGAGTTCTTCGCTCGGTCGCTTTCCAAACGACCACTGCCAGAAGCGTTCGGTTTGCGGATTGCTGCGCCCCTCCAGGATCACCGTCTTGGTCGGACTACCGTCCGTGTTTAGGTAGCCGGTTTCTGGGTTGCCGGCGGGCCAGCGTGTGGGTTCGAAGTTGCGCAAATAGAGCATATTGCCCTTGACGATTCCGCGCACTGGAAAGCCCCAGTCGTGTGGCCGGCCGACGTCATGGCGTTCTTTGCCGATGAGGATATGATCGCGTGCCGGACTCACCAAACCTGACTTTCTGGACAGGAAGATGTCTGTAAGCGAGTGACCTGATGATGGATGCATGCCGGTCTTGGACCATTTCAGTCCAGCGAGTTCGATGAATGTTGGGGCAAAGTCGATGAAGCTAACGTAATCTTCAATCCTACGGCCCGGATTCTTGATACCGGCCTGCCACATTATGGCCAGCGGCAGGTGATTGCTCATTTCGTATTTCTGGCCCTTGATGCGAGGAAAGGGCATGCCGTTGTCCGCCGTGACGACGACGAGTGTGTTTTCGAGCTCACCGCATTTTTCCAGCATTGTCAGCATGCGGGCCAGATGTTTGTCGAAGTATTCGATCTCGTAGGCATAGTCCAGCATGTCGATGCGCACGGTTTCATTATCGGGCCAGAAGTCGGGAACCTGTTCGATGTCGGATACTTTTTTGCCACCCTTCGCAATACCCGAACCGTATTCGTACCGCCGATGGGGCTCATGGCCACCGTACCAGAAACACCAAGGCTTGTTCCGATCAACCGAGTCAAGAAAGTCCCGGAAGTTGGCGGCGTAGTCGCGGTTGGCGATTCCTCGGGTCGGCGGTTGTGTCGTTCGTTTCTGGAACGGCCGGCCGGCCAAATGACGCGTCTTTCCATCGGTGTCCTTTGCTATTCCCGGTGCCCAACCCTTGCCGGTCATTCCGATTTGATAGCCGTTTTCGGCTAGCGCTTCGGTGTAGACCTTGAATTTCGCGGGAAAGAAGCACCAATGGTTCGCCGCTTCCTCCAATTGCCAGGAGTTGCGTCCCGTTAGGATGGAAGCCCGCGAGGGTGCGCACTTGGCATTGGGCGTGTATGCGTTTGTGAATAGCAGGCCCTGCCGCGCCACCCGATCAAAGCTCGGTGTCTTGACCCACTTGCAACCGTATGCGCCCATGTGGGGATACGACGCATCGTCTGCGATGGCGAACAGGATGTTGGGGCGCGCATCTTCTGCATCGGCCGCATGAAGTGCCGGTACAAACAACGTAGCGAATGACATTGTGGCAAACAGCATCTGGAAGAACTTCAGACTGATCATATCGCCTGTCTCCTTAACCGATATTTTCCATTTACAGTGAACCTGAAGACGATCCAGTTCTTGACGATCACTATTGTAACATCGCATCTCCCCCGCGTCTAATGCTGGGTGGAATTCTTGGCCAAGATGCGTGATTTCAGCCGTTTCCAGAGCCTCAGCCCCACATGGCAGGGATTGTTTCGGGTTAGATTAACGCACGGCGGAGGTGTCGGATGTCAGTTCAATTTTTAGCGGTTTGCCGCCCGGTTCAACGTTGATTTTCAACACGCCGTTTTCCTTGATCCGCACGGGCGCGGTTTCGGGGATCTCCTTGCCGCGTTGCGGGTCGAAAACCATGCGTCCGGTTTCTTTGCGGGCCATAACGTTGACGAGGTATTCGCCCGGCTTGAGACCCGCACCGGCCGGCAAGCTGAACTTGCCGCCTTGCACTCCTCCGCCTGCTGAGTTGGCGTCGTTACCCGGCGCCGGGCGGAAGTTGATGGCGGCGACTTCGAGTGGTTGCCCGTCGAGTGTTACCGTGCCCGAGACGGCAATTCGTCCGTCGCCCGAGCATCCGCCCATCATCGCAATCGCGCAGGCAAAAGTTGCGGCGGTGGTTGTTCGCAAGATGGCGTGGACGTTCATGGGCGGCTTCTAAGGTTTCAGGTGTCAGGTATGAGACTTGAGCACTGAGTCATTGGGCATTCTTAATTCTTCCTCATTCCGATTTCGTAATTCGACATTCCTATCCTCCATCCCTCATTCCCCCTCGATCGTCTCGCCGCCGCTGGGCGTGCCCATCTGTTGCCAAATCCGCAACGAAATGGTTTCGCTAACGAAATCGGTGCTGCCGTCGCACATGCTCACGGTCACACCGCCGGGGTGCGCGCTGCGCGAGGTGTGTAGCACCATGTTGAACTTACTGCCGAGGATGCCGAAGTTGGTGTTGTCGTCGGTGGGTTTACAGGGCGCGCGGGAACTGACACCGTCGGTTTTCCCGCACCATCGGACCTCGTCGGGCGTGCGGTCGTTAGGCGTGTAGTCGGTCATGAAAAGCGGGCCTTCGTCGTAACTGTGAGTTCCGCGAATAGTGCATTCGTCTCCGATGAACAGCTCGGACATGAGCAGTGTGTGCGAAGTGCCGTCGGTAATATCGCGGAAACTAGTGTCGGAGTTAACCGTGAAAATGCCGTCGACACGAGTGGGCAGTTCCATGGGCCCGCGACCGAAATTGCCGGCATAGGAGATGCGTCCCAGCGTACCGTCTGTCGGCTTGTACGAACCGTGTGGTATGATGCAGTTGTGATTCTGATTGAAACGCGTCTGGCCGCTGCCGTCGGATGGGCAGATTAATGTCGGCATCTGCGCCGAAATGACCTCCACATGGCCGGGCGGATAGGGTCCACTTGCATTACCTGGATTGAAATCCCAGATAATTTCCTGGGTAAACATGTCTTGCTCGAGGTAAGAAAAAATCCGCACGCACCAGGGCCATTCGGGTGAACCGCCGGAACTGCTGCCGCGAACATACCACTTTGGGAAGTAACCGTAGCCGGGTGGAAATTGTTTGTGAGTATCGTGATACATGTGCAAGGCCAGGGCCACCTGCTTGCAGTTGTTGCTGCATTGAGCCCGTCGGGCCGCTTCGCGGGCAGCCTGCACGGCCGGCAGCAGAAGCGCGATCAAAATGCCGATAATGGCAATCACGACTAGCAATTCCACGAGGGTAAAAGCTCGGCTTGATTTATTGCTCATAGCTTCTAGACCTTATTCTTCACTCTTTGCGGCATACCAAGCCCGAATCGCGCCGGAGCCGACTTTTATGTGCTCCGTACCCATTATGCACCGACACCGGTACACCTTGCAAGCTCGGCTGCTCGCCGGGCAACACAAAAAACGTATGTGCTCCCACCATACCAACACCACACACCGCCACCACACAGACCACCACAAGGGCAACCACCAACAGACCGCCACCATTACGATGGACAAATATGCATGTCGCAGGTGGCAATTATCCTTTAGGAGTCTATTGAGCAGAAGCGGATAGACTATGGATTAACCGTTTGGAAAATACCATGGAGTGCCTGTTTTATTCGTTGCTGACGTTATGAGAAGATGGGTTTTTGATTTACGAGATGAGTTTACGGAGTCGACGCCACTTAAGTTAGGGATTGCCAAACAATTGTGGCAATTGGCGTCATCAAACCAAGGATTTTTGACTTGCAGGAAAGTCCCGCGATAATAACGGTGACCACGGGTTTCAGGTATCTTGGAAAACGAAACCTTCTTAGCACGTGGCCCGGCGTGAATAGGGACTTGTTATCAGAGCCCGATTTGCTTACGCCCCCACAGATTGTGGGTATGTTTTCTTTCGTCGGTGGCTTTGGTAAATTAGGTGGGTATGTTTTATCGGCAGCAAGGGAGAAGCGTATGGTTGAGGTGATAGTGACCTATTGTTGAAGCGTCTTTTTCCTTTGGCGTTGAATCGACATTTCACACACATCTTTCTTTTGAAGTGTAGCTACTGTCATGTTGAGCGTCCAGTTTTCGTCGAATGACACTTGGAATCAGCCGTTTCGTTCTTTCGAGTTCTTGATCAGACTTTTACCATCCGCTGTAGCCGGTTTGCTCATAGCGCTTGCACTCTCCGTCGCCAATGGTGCGAGTCTCAACGTTGATCAGGGTTTCAGTGTCCTGCACTCGTTCACTATCAGCGAGGGCTACAGCATCGGCGTTCCGCTGATCGACGGTTCAACCTGCTATGGCAGCGCGAGTTGGGGTGGAGCCGGAGGGGTGGGCTCGATATATCGCGTAAATACGGACGGCAGCGACTTTGATGTGATTTTTTCAGGCAGTAAGCCTAACGCGTCGCATCCCCGAGTGTCGGCGATCAGCGACTCAACGTTCTTTGGCACGTGGAGTGACGGAGGCAACGGTATACCCGGCGCGGTTTTCCGCATCCAGACCGATGGGACAGTGTACACGGCCCTGCATAACTTCACCGGACCGGACGGCTATTATGCAAGTTCTGTAGTTCGCGACGAATCGATGCTATACGGTACTGCCTCAAGTGGCGGAGACTATGGCAATGGCGTCATCTTCAAGATGAATATGGACGGCACCGGATTCACACTTTTGCACTCATTCGACGTCAGCGATGGGCAGTGGCCGGGCGAAGTGACTCTTAGCGGCTCGACGATCTATGGGGGGACGATGAAAGGCGGCGCTAACAACCGTGGCGTACTTTACTCCTATGCTATAGCGCCCGAACCCTCCCCTGTCACCATCGACATCAAGCCGGGCAGCGATCCCAACAGCATAAACCTTGGCTCCAATGGCAACATTCCTGTCGTGATCTTTCGTGCGGACGACTTCGACGCCACAACCATAGACCCTGCAACAATTCTCTTGGCGGATGCCGGGGTACAGACTCGCGGAAAAGATGGTGACTTGAAGTTTTCTTTTAAGGATGTCAACGGTGATGGGATTGATGACCTCTTCATCCATATAGATACTGAGGGCCTTGTGCTGAGTGCCGAAGATATTGAAGCCCAGTTGACGGCAGAGACCTTTGACGGACTGTCGATCTTTGGCACAGATACGATCAGGCTTGTAGGTTCATCGCGAGGCGATTTTGACATGGATGGCATAGTGGACGTGAGTGATCTCGGCGAGTTGGCTGCTTACTACGGAACAATCACGGCATGAAATGGCACAACGGCGATGCCGATGGAGACGGAATTGTAGATGTTAGCGACTTGGACATCCTGGCGACCAACTACGGCTACGGTACCGCAGTCATCGCAACCGTCCCCGAGCCGGGAAGCATCACCCTATTGCTCTGTGGACTAGTGTGCCTGTCATTGCGAAGAAAGCACCGATAGAATCGCTTGAACAAAAACACACCCGACGGATCAAGTACTCGCCGGGTGTGGGATGCTCAAGCCGTTGGTGATACATGCCGAGGTTAAGGGGATTCAGAAATGCACGATCAAATCTTTTCCCCCCTAAATAGTGTGCTAGCAAATGTGCGTGTCTGATCAGTAGAGTGTGTATCGATTTGGAGCTTGACTTTGTGCAAAATTTAATTACTCTTGTTGCTGGCTGACGGGATGCAGCCTATGTTGGCAACGCTTCTTCTTCAAACGGCAGGAAGCCGCAGCGTTGTTATAATATAAGCCCCTTCCATGCAACGGTGTGGAAGGGGCGTATTGGTTACTCCTTCATGGGCAGCCCGCTTTGCTCTCGTCTGTCGGATGAAGATTGGAATAACCGCCAATTGTTGGAAGGTGCCATGCAACGACGTGATCTCCGTACAACGACCAGCAGCCTGACGGGCCTTGATCCCGCCTATCTCGTTGCCAAGGAAAAACTGACCAACGGAAAAATCCCTCGACGGTTGGTTCCCAAGCAACAGTACGGGCGTACCAAGGAAAAGCTTTCGATCATCGGCTTCGGCGGAATGGTCGTTAATGATGTGACGCTGAAGGAGGCGAACAATTTCGTTGCCGAAGCTGTGGATCGAGGTGTGAATTACTTTGACGTGGCTCCGTTCTACGGTAATGCCCAGCGGCGACTGGGTCCGGCATTGAAACCCTATCGCCAAAAGAGTTTCTTGGCGTGCAAGACCCTTGAACGGGATGCCGCGGAGTCGGCAAGGGAATTGAAGGAATCGCTAAGGCTGCTCAAGACCGATTACTTCGACCTTTATCAGCTTCACGCCCTCAGCGACGTGGAAGAGGTGGAGCAGGCGTTCGGTCCCGGCGGGGCAATGGAAACGATTCTAAAAGCCAGAGAAGACGGCACGATTCGCTTCGTAGGCTTTTCGGCACATAGCGAGGAAGCGGCCCATGCGGCTTTGGATCATTATAACTTCGACTCGATCCTCTTTCCCTTAAGTTTTCCCACCTGGATAGGGGCGAGCTTCGGTCCATCCGTTTATAAACGGGCAAATAAAACTGGGATGGGCATCATCGCCCTGAAAGCTATGGCACATAGGCAATGGCCCAGGGGTAAGAAGCATCGATGGAAGAAAACATTCTACGAGCCCTTCGATGAAATCGATCAAGCTGCCCTGGGATTGCGGTTCACGCTCCACCTGCCCGTCACGGCTCTTTTCCCGCCAGGTCATTGGGAGTTGTTCCGGATGGCCCTTGGACTGGCCCAAGCCGGGGCATTGACGCCATTGAACAACAAAGAGCGGAAGATCATCAAACAGATTGCCCAGGACGCCGCCCCGATCTTTCCTTAATACGGTTGATTCGCATTGAACACATGACGTCGACAAATTGGCTTCCGGTCTCAATAGCGGCGTTTTGGCAACAATTGTCGAATCACATGCCATTGCCGATTAGTTGCATTACTGGCATAATTTCTTTTGCTTCCATCGCTACGGCTCCTCCCTTCGGTTGGTTCCAAAAACCAGAGTGGCAGCGATGATGGGTACCAATTTTTACCTAGAGAAAATCAAGTGAGGTGGACCCCAAAAACTGGACAGCCTTATAAGGTGTATAATACACACCACAGGTAACCAATCAGGAGGTCCAGAAG
>JAFGTN010000599.1 GCA_016934075.1 Pirellulales bacterium | reverse complement strand
CTCTCAAAGGGCCCACACGCCGGACGCATCCTCGTGTCGGGCCGCCACATCCAAAAGGACGAGAACGGAAAACTGCAGACATTCAACCACACGTTCTACTCCGACGACCACGGCCGCACGTGGCAACTCGGTGGCGTCTTCGGCCGCTTTGGTAACGAGTCGCAACTCGTTGAGCTATCGGATGGCAGCGTGATGATCAACGCCCGAGATGGCGACAATCGTGCCCGGCCCAATAACCACCGCCGTCGCGTTGCCGTCAGCCAAGACGGTGGCAAAACTTGGAGCCCCATGCACCGCGACGAGACGCTGATAAGCACGCAGTGCCACGCCTCAATCGAGCGGCTCACCACGGTCGCCGAGGGCGGGCGGAACCGGCTCCTATTCGCCAATCCCCGCAACGATTACCGCTCGCCGAAGCATCCCTATGGCCGCGTCAACCTTTCCGTCCGCATCAGTTATGACGAGGGCCGTACCTGGAGCAAGGGGCGGACGATCTATCCGCACGAATCCGCCTACAGCGATCTGGCCGTGCTGCCGGACAAGACGATTGGACTGATCTATGAGCGGGGCCCCGCCGGAAGCACGAAGTACTGGGACCACGTACAATTCGCCCGCTTCGATCTGGTCTGGCTAACGAATGGAGAAGACACTCTCGATCCGCGTCGCAAGGCCACATTTGTCAAAAACGGGAAGCGGCGAGCCGTTCGCGCCGTAGGGGGCGACTGGAAACGGGCGGATGGATACCTTGAAGGCTCCGGCCAGGGCCTTTATCTCTACGCCGGCATGGAACTTGGCCCCGGCGACTTCCATATCCGCAGTCGCATCAGCGTCGAAAAGCTGAACGGCACGGCTGCTTCATTCTTGCTTGGAAGGAACAGCTTCGGATTCGACGATCCGGCCAAGATGCGGTTTTGGTTCAAGCATCAAGACACGAAGACCACAAATTTCGGACCTGCTGCCGAGACGATCACGCCCGGCAAGCCTTTTCTCTTTGAAGTGGTTCGCAGGGGCAAGATCCTGGCATTTATGATTGACGGCAAAGAAATCCATCATTGTAAATTCGACCGCAACGCCGTTGGCAAGATCGGCTTCCGCCCATGGCGATCGATGATTCGCGTGCGGGAGTTTTCCGCCGAGGGCGCGTTGCTACCGTGGAAGGATCCGATCGCTAAAACGATCACAGTAGGTGGCGTCGCAGTCTCATCACTCCGGCCTCCGAAGGGACTGAAATCGATCGAAACTCCGGGACATGCCCCACAGCACTACGGTCTCGATCTGCTCCAGTTCTTGCACGAGGACGACGTTGTCAGCTCGCACTGTCCTCTCACGCGGGCGTGGCTGTTTCGATGGCGTTGTAGCGATCGCTTAGGCTTACCTTAGGCACGCTCATTTTCATAATGGGCGCGAAGTCGGCGAACTCCTGGTCGGTTTCCTGCAAGACTTCCTGGATGGCCGGGGCGCTTGTGGGTTTTACTTTTCGGTAATATTTATCGAAGAGTTGGCATTCGGCCCAGTTGGAATCGCCGGTGGTAGGCAAAAGAGCCGATAGCGAGACGGCCAGACGGCCCGGTTCGCTGTCGGGATGATGCGACCAGCGTTCGACTTGCAGGTGGTCTTCGATCAATGTGGCGAAAGCCTCGGGCAGGTCCCATTGACGGGCGACAATGCCGGCCGCCTCGGCGTGGGTCCAACCGAAGACGTGTTCTTCCAAGCGAGAAAGTCTTACCTTGGCGTCGCTGTTGGCTCGGGCACCGAAAAGTTTGACATATGCGTCGGGTGCCTCTTTGGCCAGTAGCGGAACCGCCATGTCTTGCAACAACGCGGCGGCGAAGGGTTCCTCGGCTTCCTTCATGCCCAGCACCTTGCCCATGCGCCGAGCGAAGAGAGCGCGTCGCAAGGAGTCTTGCCAGAGTTTTTTCAGGTCGAAAGGGCCGCATTGAGGATTGGGTATCATACTGAAAACGGCCGTATACAACGAGAAGTTTTTAATGGTGCGCGTTCCTACCAACGAAATTGCCTGTTTCACGTTGGATATTTCGTTGCGGAAACCGAAATACGACGAGTTGACGAATTTCAAAACTTGCACGGTCAAACCCGGATCGGATTCGATTATCTGAGCATATTCCGCGGGGCCGTTTGTCGGATCGCGAGAGATGTTGAGTATGGCGACGGCTGTCTGCGGCATGGCGGGTAGTTGTCCCACCTTGAGGATGTCGTTGAGGCAAATTTCCGGAAAATCTTTTGGGCACATGGTAGTTTTGGATTCGTCGTTATCGGTTTTTACGCGAAATGTAAAATGGAAAACAATAGCGGCGGTATTTGTCAATATGAAATCTGCATATCGTTCCCGGGCGACGTAGTAAACGCCCGTGCGGCTCCGCTTATCCTGCTCCATAAAGGGTAGGTTGAAAGTAGTGTTAGGGCAAATTATTATGTGCTGAATACGATGTTTCGGGGGATGCTCCGAAGAATCTGCCCATGCCATCGGAAGAAAGCCCGTAAGGCCGAATAATCGGACCAAACGCAATGGTCGTTATGGTATACGCTAGGAAATCCTGAAAGTTTCCACGTCGAGTTCGGGAACGTATTGGAACTGGTCGAGGTGGGCGGCCACGAGAATATCACGGCGAAGACCTATTTTTATGAGGTCCTGACCGCCCGTGGCGGTTTCGAGTTGAGCGGCCAATCGTTCGGGTCCGAGCGGTTCGGCGCCAAGCGCATGTGGCAGAGCGAAAGCGGCTTGCCATGTTTCGCGGGCAGTGATCGCTTGGGCGTTTAAAGTGTATTGTATGTCGCCCCGTTGTTGCAGGCGTTGCACTATCAGACCGGCCAGCAGGATGTCTTCGTTGGTCATCTGGCCGCGCGTGCCCGCGCATACCAGGTGAACGATTTCTTCGCCGGCCAGTTTCCGGCAGAGCGCTTCGGCGTTTGCGAATGCACCTATCAGAACACGTCGGGCCTTGGTGCAGCGTTGCATGGCCCGAGTGCCGTTGGTAGTTGTGAAAACGATTGTTTTTCCGGAGACCGTTTCCGGAGTATAGTCTTCTGGTGAATTACCCAGATCAAATCCCTCAATTCTGAGTCCGCCACGCTCGCCTCCCAAAACGGCTTGGCCCTGTGGCAGGACAGAGGCAGTTTTTCGTGCTTCTTCCACTTCCAAACAAGGTATCACTTCGCTGGCGCCGGCCTCGAATGCATGGATAATGGTGGTGCAGGCTCGCAGCACGTCGATTACGACGGCCGTGCCCTCGATGAGATCCTCGGGGGCGGCCAGATTGGGAAGTGCGAATACGTTAAGTATTTGTGCCATCGTTTTTTAGTGTAGACGATAGTTATGTCAATTTGTCGTTTGTAGTCCCGGCTTTTGCCGGAATACTTGGTATCTGAGCATGTTCGAGTAAGCTTTTGCCGCCTAAAGGCGGTACTACAAACTGAACTAAAACAGTCGATCTAATGAAGTGGACCGTAATGGCGGTTTAGCCATTCCCCCCTGGGCGGAGCTTTTCTACAATGGTGATGATAAACTGTAACACACCTTTTGTCGGCAACGCTTTTTTCCCACAATTATGCCTTTTTCAAGCCTAAGTGAGTTTTTGGAAGATCTGGAGCGGTCGGGCGATTTATTGCGCATCGAGGCCGAGGTCAACCCGTGTTTGGAGGCGGCTGAAATTGCTCGACGGGCAAATGCAAAGGGCGGCCCGGCCCTGCTTATGGGGTGCGTGAAAGGGCATGATCTGCCTATTGCCGTCAACTTGTTGGCTACCGATGACCGGATTTGCCGGGCTTTGGGTGTCGATCGGCTGGATGAGATTGTCGAACGAATTGAACAGATAGTGGATCCATCCGAGCCTGAAGGATGGTTTGAACGGCTGAAAACGGCGCCCACGAGATCGCTTTTGGGGAAATTGCCGCCTCGCTCGGTGAAGACGGGAGCGGTTCAGCAGGCAGTTCGGTTGGGGGGTGATGTGGATTTGGCACGTCTGCCGTTTTTGCAGTCGTGGCCAAACGAGCCCGGGCGGGCGATTATGGCGGGAATGTTTTGCTCGCGCGGAGCCGACGGCGGTAGAGAATTGGTCGCGGCATATCCATTGGAGATTTTAGACCGCGACCGCATGGCGGTGCGTTGGGACGCGCATGATGAAGCTGAACGCATATTGAAACAGTGCCGCAATCGCGGCCGGGCGATGTCGGTGGCGGTGGTTTTGGGCGGTGATCCGGTTTGTATGTTGGCTGCTCGGGCATGGGCGGTCGGCTCGACCGACGTTTGGGCCTTTGCCGGGCTGCTTCGCGAGAAGTCGTTGGATGTGGTGGCTTGCCGTAGCGTCGACTTGCATGTTCCGGCGGATGCCGAAATAGTCATCGAGGGCACGATCAACCCCGACGAGCCCGCGATCCAGTCGGGTCCCTGGTGCATGGCCGATGGATACTATCGCCCGGTTTGCTCGGGGCGTGTCGTGCATGTAACGGCTGTTACACAGAGAGCGAATGCTGTTTGTCCAGTGATCGTGCATGGACCGTTGGAGGGCGGCGCGGTAGCCGCTGAGGCGGTGGTGATCTTCCGAGCGATGGCCAAGATTCAGTTGCCGCTTTTACGGCAGACTGTTGATGAGATAGTGGATTTTAATATGCCGGCCTGCGGCGGCGGTCGTCATATTGCCGTGGTTTCGATCCGCAAGTCTTACGCCGGCCAGGCCTGTCGTGTGGCACATGCGATTTGGGGCGTGCCGGGATTGATGTTTTCGAAGGTATTGATCCTGGTCGATGAGGATGTAGATATTCACAACTGGAACGAGGTGTGGGCCGCTGTCGCTTCGAAGGTGGAGCCGCGTCGAGACGTATTTTTCAGCGAAGCACCCCCGAATCTTGACGATCCGGCGATTTTTGTTGATCGATTGGACGAGATGACGAGCAGTAGTAAGATGGGAATCGACGCCACGAGCAAAATGCCCGGCGAGTCCGCCAAGCAGGCGGAACTTGCCCGGATGACCGAAGACGTCATCCAGGCGGTAAGTCGGCGATGGGTAGAGCTTGGGTTGGGGCATTTGGACTAACACGAGTGAAACACTTTGGATAACCCAACCGTTGACAAATCGGCCAGTAGGGTTCGGCAGATGTTCGGCGAGATTGCCGGGCGGTATGATTTTTTGAACCACTTGCTTTCGGCTGGGATCGACCGGCGTTGGCGTCGGAGAACTACTGAGCTAGCCCCACTACGGGAGGGTGGGCCTGTCTTGGATGTTTGTACGGGCACGGGTGACTTGGCTTTGGCATATTGGCAATCCGGGGGTGGTGAAGTGGAAGTTGTGGGCGCCGATTTTTGTCGTCCTATGTTGGAAATCGGCCTGGATAAGGTGCGGCGGGCCGGGGCGGGTGATACAATCAGGCTGGTCGAGGCCGATACCGAGCATTTGCCGTTTGCAAACGACCGATTCGAAATAGTGTCTGTGGCCTTTGGACTGCGAAATGTGAGCGATACGGATGTTGGTTTGCGTGAGATGGCCCGAGTTTGCCGGCCGGGCGGACGGGTTGTGGTACTGGAGTTTTCCATGCCGCGTAGCCGAATAATCCGCGGTGCTTACGGGCGCTATTTTCGCCGTCTAGTACCTCTAGTGGGGCAGGCCTTGGCGAAGAATCGGCAAGATGCGTACAATTATCTTCCGGCGAGTGTGCAAGAGTTTCCCGAGTACGAGGCACTGGTCGAGCGTTTTCGTGAAGTTGGATTGAAAGATGTTCATTACCGTCGACTTACGTTCGGCGTTGCTACCTTATACGTGGGTGTCAAATGAAACGAAATATTGTGGTGGGAGTTTCCGGTGCCAGCGGCGTTGCTTATGCCACGCGATTGATCGAAGTTTTGATTGCCGCGGGTTGCGATGTAGATCTTTCGATCAGTCGTACGGCCGCCGGGATATTGAAAAAGGAATTGGATCTGGACGTGGATCTGGACCGTTTTAATCCCGCCACCTTGAAGCTGGATCGGGGTGTGGATCTGAAAGACAAGAAGCTAAAGCAGATCCGCGCCATGGCCGGTATTTCCTCGGAACTGAGTAACGTTTTATCGGTGGCGTCGGGCGAGTCGGGCGAAGTTCGTTACTGCGATTGTCGCAACCTCGCCGGGCGGATAGCCAGCGGATCTTATCTGACGCGTGGCATGGTGATTTGCCCATGTTCATGCAGCACGCTGGCGGCGGTGGCTAATGGTTTTGGTGTGAATTTGATCCATCGCGCGGCCGAGGTGCATCTGAAGGAGCGGCGCAAGCTGATATTGGTCACGCGTGAAACACCACTGTCCTTGGTGCAGATTGAGAACATGCGTCGCGTGACCGAAGCCGGTGGGATAGTGATGCCGGCTTCGCCCGGCTTTTATAATAAAGCCGACAAGATCGAAGATCTTGTGGATGGCGTGGTGGCACGGATCTGCGATCAGTTGGGTGTGCAGAACAACCTCAGCCCCCGCTGGGGAGGTTAGCGGATAGGTGTTTTTGCGAGTCCGACAACTCCTGGAGATGATTCGCTTCAGCCATACTATTTTCGCGCTGCCCTTTGCGCTTCTGGCGGCGGTGATGGCATGGACCACTAATGCAGCGGAAGCCGAGAATCTTGATTTGCACGGCTGGAATTTCAGTGGATTCCAACTGAAAGATCTGTTGGGAATTTTAGTTTGTATGGCGTCGGCCCGCAGCGCGGCCATGGCCTTCAACCGTTTGGCGGACATGCGCATAGACGCGCTCAATCCGCGCACCAAGGAGCGGCATCTCCCGGCCGGCGTTCTGAGTGTGGGCAGCGTTGCGACTTTCACGATGATCAATTCCCTTGTTTTCGTGGGGGGAACATTGCTTTTTCTTCCCGAAAACCGTTTGCCGCTTTATGCTTCAATTCCGGTATTGTTGTTTTTGTTTTCATACAGCTTCACGAAACGTTTCACCATTCTTTCGCATTTCTGGCTGGGGGCGGCCTTGATGTTGGCTCCCCTGGCTGCCTGGGTGGCCATTCGCGGTGAATTGGCGTGGGCGCCTGTGGTGTTGGGATCGGCCGTGATGCTTTGGGTGGCCGGTTTCGACATGATCTATGCATGCCAGGATGTGGATTTCGATAAGAAGTACCGCTTGCGCAGCGTGCCGGCCCGTTTGGGAGTTGCGGGAGCGTTGCGAATGGCGGCGGTTTGCCATTTGGGCACGGTTGTTATGTTGTTCATCCTGGAGTGTGTGTTTCCCGCGTTTGGATGGATTTATCTGGCTGCGGTGGGAGCGATTGCAACGCTTTTAATCTACGAACACCGGCTGGTTCGGCCCGATGATCTTTCGAGAGTTAATCGGGCGTTTTTTAACGTAAACGCAGTGATCAGTTTGGGGCTTTTTCTGGCCGGAACCGTGGATCTGTTGTTATAATCCGGGCTGAGACATTATTCCAACTATATACCCCTGTGGAGACATCCATAATGCCCCGAGAAGTCATCGAGCGATCGGCTGCCGACAACGAGTATATGCACAAGGATTTCCATGGTGCCTTGAGCGCGGGACTCGATTATATCGCCGAACATTACGGCGAGGATGCCGTGCGTGAGTACCTGCACGATTTCGGCACGTCGTATTATGCACCGTTGAAAAAGGAACTTGTCGAGCGTGGATTGGTGGCCGTTAAGGAGTATTATGCCAAGATCTACGAAGCCGAATCGGCCGAGTTCGAAATTTCGATGAGCGACGACGAGTTGCGAATCGATGTCGCGGCTTGTCCGGCCGTGATGCACATGCGCAAGAAAAACTACAAAGTTTCGCCGCTGTTTGTCGAGACCACGCGAACTGTGAATGAGGCGATTTGTGAGGGCACGCCGTTTGTCTTCGAACTGGTCGAATACGATGAAAAAACCGGCAAGAGTGTCCAGCGTTTCTATCGGAGGTCTAAATGATATCCTGCACCGAATTCATACCCGCCTATAGTGAAATGTTCAAATTCCTCCAGCGCTGCGGCGGGGTCGAAGCCGTCGACAGTTTCTGGGAATATCTGGCAGACAATTTTTTGGACAATCTTCGTGACCTGGTCAAGGAACACGGTATCCGCGGATGTTGGATGTACTGGTCGCACACGCTTAACGAAGAGGCGGCCGATTTTACCATGACAATCGACGACGAGGCCGGCGAGTTTGAGATTATTATGCATCACTGTCCCTCAAAGGGTCGGCTGCTCGAATTGAATCACGTCGAGCCTTATCACGACTACTGCCGGCACTGCGACGTGATTTATGCCCGCGTACTCGAACCGCTAGGGTATTCATGCACGGCCGATATGTCGGAATGCAAACAGGCGCGTTGCCGATTTACAGTGCGGAAGAAAGATGCTTGACTCGCAATTTTGCAAAAGTCCAGTAATAATCCCAAATAGCAAAACCGGGAGCCGGAGCAATCTCCGACCCCCGGTTTGTCGCTATATTTAGCCTGAACGATTGGTGTTCGGCAGAAATTATCACAGCACTGTTTTTTCAGCGTGTAATGCCGCGATCTTAGTTGCAGCATCCTCTGCAGGGGCAGCAGCTTGTGCATACGGGTACCTTCTTAGACACCATCTTGCAGACACAAACTTCTACCTCTTCTTCGTAGGTTACCGGCACCATCACGGTGTACTCCTGCTCGACTTTCTCGGGCACGCACTTGCAGGTGGTGACGATCTTCTTTTTGGTCTTGGTTACGGGTTCGCAGACAGTGTATTCGACTTTCTTGCTGCGCTCTTCCGTCACATACTTCGTGACGGGGACGGTCTTGGTGCGGGTTTCGGAAACCATCTTGCACTTTCTGATGGTTCTTGTGCGAACTTCATCCTTGTAGCTGCATTCCTTGACTTTCTTGGTCCGCGTTTCCGGCTTGCACACTGTCACCGTGTAGGTGTATGGCTTTTCGATGGTTTCGGGTTTCATTACCGTCACTTCAATTTCCTCTTTGACGATGTTGGGCACCCACACTTTACAGGTTTTGGGAGCTTCGCAGCAACTATTGCAACAGCGTCTGGCATGCAGCCTGGCGCGGAGACGGGCCAAGAGGCCGCACCCACCGCAAGGATCGCATTCGTCGTAGCACGAATCGCAGCAATCGCAGACCGGGGCGCAAGCGTCGGGCTGGCAAGAGTCGCAGCTATTGCAAGTCTCTACACATTGCTCTTCCCAGTGGCCGCAGTCCTTGCAGACGGTTCGCTTTTCTTTGACCGGCACGCAACGGACAACCTTGCACACGCCTTGGCGCTCTTCTTGGACCGGGACGTTTACGGTATATTTGCACTCTCTTTCAGTCCAGACGGGTACCTTAACTGTGTACTCTTTGACTACATCTTCATACTTGGGAACACAGACCGTGTATTCTTTAGTGACTTGCTCGCAAACCGGCTTGCAGACTGTGTATTTGACGGTTTTTGTGCATTTTTTGGGCACCATTACCGTGTATTTGCACTCTACTTCCTTGGTCTCGGCAACCTGTTTATAAACGGTGACCGTCCGCGTGCGCTTTTCCGGTACGCACTTGGTCTTCTGAACCTTGCGGGTTTCTTTGACCATGGTTGGTACCATGATCGTCTTTTCGCAAGGTTCGCACTGTGGCGCGGGTTGGCAGGCATTGCACTCCTGAGCACATGATTCGCTGGTACAACTACTACATGCTTGTTCTGCGAATGCATGGCACGCAAAAGCGATTGCTAAAACAGTTAAGCCAAGCATCACAATCCTGAATCTACTTAACATAATCTCGTCTCCTTTCATTTGAGTGTTGTAATACACAAGAGCAAAAACGGTAACATGGGATGGATATACAAAATAGGAACCATGCCCAAAGAAGACATATTATACCGATTAATCAATGTATTCTGTGCTTCTCAGAGTGTCGACACTTTGGGAAAACAAGCTACTGTTCCGTATATGGAAGCACAGCCCAAAAGTACAACGCATTTTCGCTTTGAACTTTAATGACAATTATTCAGGTGGCTTCTCTGCGGTCAAGTTTTTTTGGGAGAGATGGTGCCCTGTAGGGGATGAGTTTTCAGAAAAAATGTAATCCTGTTAGCTTGCCTGAGAAAGTGACATAACTATCAGGTTTCCAGTTTTTTTGCTTGTGACACTTCAAACAACAAGCTATTGGCGATAACCGGTAATATAGTCATCAAAATGTACCGATAGACGGTTAGAAATTGTTAATGAAGTGGCAAATGGTGTATATAAAAATTCTATATAAAAGTTCGCCAAAACACGCAAACAATGAATTTCCCGGTTTGTGGACATTTTGAAAACTTGGAGAAACACATATGTTTCGACTGCAATATCAGAAAGCTCTTGGCGCGAGGGCTACCGTGTCAAAATGTGATTTATAAGTACCACAGAGATTGCTTTGAGCTTATTGTTGGAAGTCGGTTTGTGCCAGACTGAAGTCGACAGCGGAAACGCTGTGCCAATGAAGCAAAAAGCTAATTGTGGTAACGGAAAAGACCATTGCCCCGCCCATATCGTGGAATTAGTTTGTAAGGTGATAGAAAGGGGTGACGTTGAATCGCAACCTCACCCTTGAAGGACCTTTCGCATGATATGCCTATTACGTCTGATTATTTTGTCAATATTGCTTTTTGTTTTTGACTACCTACCGATCCGAATTATCAGTTGTTCCCGCAACCTTTTCCACCGGTCGCAGTGCCACCGTGGCCTGGTTCAGATAGCTGCATTGACACCAGCTTGCGGCGTCGGCCATTAGCACGAGTCCGCCGGCGGGGATGGCATTTATCCAGCAGCCCGGGCGGATTCCG
>JAFGTN010000598.1 GCA_016934075.1 Pirellulales bacterium | reverse complement strand
TGGGTAAAGGCACTCCCGCCCGAGGTGAAAAATTGGAAGCTCATAAGGCGTGGGTAAAATCATTGGAATCGAAGATGCACGAAGAAAAGCAGGAACTGCTGGAAGACGTAAAGAAAAGCCGCGCCGCCGGCAATCCATTAGAAGGAGATGTCGAACTGCTGGAAAGTTGGTCGCAAGATCAAGCCGCCATGCTGGTGGAAGCACTCAAAGATGGAAATGGAGACGTAGAATCGAAATAGATGTCAGGAATGGGCCGGTAAATCGAAACGGGGCGGCTAGTTATTGACGCACTAGTTGCGCCCCCGTTTCAACTCTCAGCTTTCAACTCCTCCCAACTACCAAACCGCTTTGAGTTGGAGCGGTTTCCACAGGCCGTAATCGTAAAGATTGTATTCTTTGCCCGCGGGCGGGCCGTTGGGGCAACCGCCGAAATTGAAGGGGCCGCACCAGTGGGAAAACTTTTTGTTGTGATGAGGTCCGAGCGTGTTGGCGAGGGTGCCTACTATTTCGACTCGAACGAGGTTCTTGCCCGGCTGGATGAGTGAGGTCACGTCGCAACGCCAGGGGTCGATGATGATATGCCCGGCCGGTTTGCCGTTGACCGAGATGCGAGCCAGGCTTCCCCTCCAGGAGGGCAACTCGACGAAGAAACGCTTCTTGGAATCCGACTTGCCGTCCGCCGGTACGTCGAAGGTCTGCTCGTAGGCAATCCCCTCGGCATAGAAAGGCAATCCTTGTGCTTTCCAAGAGAGCCTGGTTTTCGCTTCCTTGGCATCGCTCCGGGCTGTCGGTACGGCGATCGAGCCGGGGGCCTTGACCACAAAAACCTTCTCCGCCGGTTCCAAAGCGAAGTCGCCGATGAGGTAGGTGTTGGCCACTTCGCCATAGGGGGTCATCGGCTTCATCGCGATGGTCACTTCGTTCGGGCCTATATGTGCCGTCTTGCTCAGATCGACCACGCCAAAGGACCGGTCGAGCCACCATCGTTTAGGAGTCGGGGTGACTGGCTTTCCGTTGCACGTGATTTCATAAAGATCGGCACGCTCGATCACGATCTCGATCGGCGTCGGGACCTTTTTATCCTCGATCGTAAAGTGGTACGTCGCCGTAAATCCGCTGTCGGGAGAGTATTTGTGCTTCATCTGTTCGTCGCGCCATTGGACCGCGTGCCGCCACGGATTTTTCTCATAGCCGTGCTTCTTGAAAACCCAATCTTGCGCATCGACGACCGCCATTCCCTTCTTTGTTTCTCCACCGGCGGTAACGTCGACAAAATCGAAGGTCAGCACGTTCGGGCCGAGACGTTTTGCGGTGAGGGGGCCGACGGTCGACAATTGCTTGGAGTTGGCAAAGCCCGATCCCGGCATCGGCACCATCGGGCCGGCAACGGTTGTCGTCTTGCCGGGTTTTTCTTTGTTCGAAAGGGCCAGCAAGAGGCTGCCGCAGGGCGGAATCTCGATTTGGGCCGTCAGCGTCTTGCCGTCCGACGTGGCGGGATACGCGTGCACTGTTCCGGAAAAAGCGTCCCAGGCCTGGACCGATCGGGCATCGGCGGTCATCGTGGCCGCGGTCGGATGCTTTGTGCTGGTGTTAACCATGAAAACGAGCTCGCCGTCATCGAGCCGGCGTCGCTGATGGTACAACTGGCCCGCGTCGTCTTTGGCTCGCTTGATAACGAGGCCCGAACTGGCGGTGCGATCGACGGCTGCCTGAATCGCTTCGTCGGGGCTGGCTTGCCGCCAGTTGGGCGAAGCGGTCAGCTTTTGGATCTTGTTTTTAGAAAGTTTACCATCGACAAGGTTCAGGACGTCGCTGCAGCAGAGCACCTTGCCACCGCCGGCGAGGTAAGTTTCGAGCATTGTGACCGTATCGGAGTTCAGGTTTTCGGTATTTGGCGGGATGATAAACAGGTCATACTCCCGCTGGCCGATGGTCAGCTTGCCCGGTTTTCCTTCGCGTCCAAAGTGCTGAAGGACACACTCCGAGAGGAGATCGCATTCCGCCTGCGAGAGTTCGAGCTTCTTGACCATGTCCTGATACGGTTGCGCGTAGGCGAGCAGCTCTTCCGGACGATGAGTCAATTGTTGATGCATCCACATCGTGGTGGTCGGTTCCAGGACCACTACGTGATTGACCTGCTTGCCCGAGGACATGGCGGCACACAGCCGCGTGTTGTAACGCGCCAAGACATGATAGTCTTTCCACCACGGTTCATGGTAGCTGAAGAACGGCGGGTGATCGTACTTTCGTGCCCCTCGGATCGTGATGGGCGTATAATGCTCGTCGATCGTGTTGACGCCCAAGGCAATGAGCCAGTCGGTATAGCATTTGTAATCGCTGAAATGCAGCCACCATCCCGAGGCGCCGAACGACTCGCAAATGTTCCGTTTGCGGCCGGCCTGGTTGGTAACCGACGAAAGCTCCTTGACCGACCGAACGTTACCGAACTGGGCGTTGGGAGATTCCGGGTCGTAGAATTTATAACCGTAGTCCAGCATGTCGATACCGGGTCGGTGTTCCCAAATCATTGCGGCCATCTGGTCGGGTGAACATCTGGTCTGGGGCCAAACGTGTTCGAAATAGTGGCCGGTCATCTCAAGGCCAAGGCTTTCGCAATAGTCTGCATAGGTTCGGCACCAATTATTGACGAAAAGCTCGTTGATTAAGTATTGATAGTGGTATCGCACCTGCCGCCAATCGCCGGACTTGTGGACCAGCTTGGAAAGATTTTCGATAAGAGGATATCCCCATTTTTTTTTGAACATTTCGGGCAGTTCTTCATTCCAATGTAGATATCCGGTATGCGAAACGGAAGGTTCATCGGTAAAGCAACCGGGGATCCGCTTGCCGAACTGGTCTCCGAAATGTTTTTTATAAGCTCCCAAGGTGATATCGAGAAATTTTTTTGTCACGCCGGGTCTGATGATATCGACGTAGTATTTTCCGGCAAACCAATCCCTTTTCGGACACCAGTAGCGTCGTGCGACCAGATAGTCGGCTTTTTGTGGTGTTTCCTTCTTCTTTACCTTGTCCGTTACCAGATGCGGTTGGTTGTCTTTATCGATAATGTAGACCGCCAGAACATCGTCGTTAACCTCGGGGCGGTCTTTAGTGCGTCCAAACGAGAGTGTCTGCTTCCGGGCTTCGGGCATCGCCACGGAGACGAATCCGCCGGCGAATCCGGAAGGGTAGCTGTTCTCGTCGTAGATCCATATGTTCATGTCGAGTTTTTCGGCCGTCTCAAGCGCGCATCTCCAAGCTTTGAACCAATCGTCGGTGAGATAGGTCGTCATCAGACCCGGTCGAGGATGTACGAAAACCTGCTGTACTCCCTGCTCTTTCAATTCGTGAAGCTGTCGACGAATCGCCTCCTCGGTCATCAAATCGTTCCAGGTCCAAAGCGGCGCGGGAGCGTAGCTTTTATCGAGACCTTGAAATTTCACCAGGGTATCGTCGATGCTTTCGGATTCCTGTCCTTGGGAAGGTGCGATAAAAGAAATCGACACCAATACCAGTGAGCAAATCGTGGACAATCGAGTAAGTGTTTTCGACATGATTTTTCTTTCTGGAGAGTGAGAAACGGAAGATTCGGGGAGGAAGGGGGAGGCGAGTGTTTAATCAAACTCTTCAGCCGCCGTGGCTTGCACAACGATGAGGAATCGCGGCACCCACGAATTTTAGTGCAATTTCAAGGTCTATAAGCACTACCAAGATTATGGACTACGGCGTATCGATTGCAATGCTCAAAAATCTAATTTGATATACATTCGTATCAAATTTTATTGATCCCATTCAGCACCCATTGGGCCACCATCTTGCATCCAGCCCAACGAATGCCAGACATCGATATCTATTGCATCAGTAAAGAAGTGTACGCTTCCGTCGCACAACACGGCGTTGACGCCGCCCGGGTGACGGCTTCGCGAACCAACTGAGCAGTTTTTTCTATAAAAACTGGGTACACAGGGAAGATTGAGTTGTGGGTAGCTTGTTTTGCCTCCGGCGCAGAGCCCCGGATAGTTGGCCATTTTGTCGGGGTCTTTGCTGTTTGGAGTCAGGCGGACGTGCAGCAACTGCAGTCCCGCGACAGACGCAACGGGAAAACCGCGCGCATCGTCGGGCTTGCCCGTCAGATACTCGCTGATGGCAAGCGTTTTCGAAAGTCCGTCGCGGATTTCTTTGAACGAAGCGCCGTAGTTAAAAGAAAATACGGCTCGGTATTCCGGTTCGAGCGGGTTGGAGATATTCAGCTCGCCGCGAGGATTATCCCTATTAGTGTCGCCTTCGTTCAAACCGGAGAAAACGCCCAGGTAGTTCGTGACATAGAATTCCGGGGCGTTTGGATCATTTGACATAGCCCAGTTTTTGGCGTTCTTCGTTCGTCCACCCATACCGTCACTGGGGCAAAGGTAGAGCGAAATCCCGTTGTTTTGGAGATTCTTAGGCCAATAGGCCGAGGCGCCGTTGTCGTATGGCCGGATTCCGTCCTGTTCCATGACGTGCATCACGTCGTAGATCTGCTGCTGTTCGATGTACGGCATGATATAGTACAAGACATAGGGCCAGTCCAGATTGCGCAGACAACCTGTAGGCAAGTTGCCGTGGCTGGAGTGATAGTTGTGCAGGGCCGCGCCAATCTGTTTGAGGTTCGACGTGCATTGCGTGCGGCGGGCCGCCTCGCGCGCGGCTTGGACGGCGGGCAGTAAAAGGGCTATGAGGATACCGATGATGGCAATGACCACCAACAGTTCGACCAATGTGAAAGCTCTCGTGCGTCGCATGCATTCGGTCAGTTGCCCCGGGTGTCGCCGCCAGCTCTTTCAGCAGCATATATCAATGTTTCATAAAGCACCGGCGGACAAGCCCGTAGCGGCATCCAACGCCCACTTGTGGCGCGAGCCTGGACTAGGGCATCACCTACTTTCTAATGAGGTGGTACCGGTTAACGCACAGTTTATACGATTTATGCTCCGCAGGCAATATGTTGCGGCATCCCCGTAAGGTTTTCTAAGAAGTATGTTTTGAAAATGGCAACACACCTTTGGCGGGTGTCATGGGCTACCAGCCATCCCGTGTTTTTGGAACGTTTCGGCCCACGCTGGTTGGCAGCAGTCAGTGCCACACATTTTCAAAACACCTTCAAAAGAGCAGACAGGGTGTCTTTTACTTGGTCGAAAGTTTCAGCGATTCTACAGGTATGATCGCCAACTCGCACTGGCGGCGGCCGGACATCCCAACGGTGTAAATCACAAGCAGGCGTCCCTGGTGCTCGATGACGCAGGGATAATGCGAGGCCTTTGGCCGCTCGGGCTCGCTGTGATCCCGCACCAGCCAGGTTTTCGCCAAAGCAAGTTCGCCGGGGCGGCAAATGCCTATGGCAAGTGTTTCGCGGCAGAGTAATCCTTTTTTGCCATCCTTGGGAAGGTTGAAGACGACATAACGCTGACCCGTGGAAAGCTGGCCGGCATACATCTTCGTGGCCGAGGCGGTGAAGCCGTGGTCCGGCACTGCATTCCATGTGCGGCCGTAGTCGTGACTGATGTGGACGAAGGGTTTAGCGCTTACGTTATTACGCGTCAGCGCGACGATTTCTTTGCCTTCAACCCAAACTGTTGTCTCGGGGCAATGCCGTGGTGACAGCTCCTTGGACTGGATCGGCACGACTTTCCAACGCTCGGTGAGAGCATCACCGGAGCTGATAGCTACTGCCGCAATGTAGGGCTTCACGCCAAAGCGACTCGCCACTCGCCCCGCCATAATCCAATTGCCGTCCGTCATCTTGATGGGCCGGCAGTTTGGCAGAAAGAGTTCAGCGATGTCGCCACGAGGTTGCCAATGGTTCGTCTCCTCATCGAGCACGTAGACGGCACAGGTAGTAATTAGATCGTGCCCCTTCATCTTGCCGACGAAGGCGTAGAGCCGGCCACCGTACGAGAGTAACTGTGCGGGCACATAGTAGGTACCCTCACCACCCTTGTCATCGGCGATGACTTCCAGTGCGGACCACGTCTTGCCGCCATCTTTCGAACGGCGGCAGCGGATCAGGGATTCACCGACGATCTCCTGATTCGGGCAGTTATACCACGCGGCGAAAAGCTCTCTCTTGTGGTACTCGATGGCCGGATCGTGAAGGAATTCGTATTTATCGGAATCGCTGCGCTCAACGAGCACATGCTCGATGCCCGCGGGAAAGGTCAAATCGGCGGCGAGCATTGCGGTCGAAGGCGTTAGCAGTAGAACCGTGGTCAGGGCAATGAGAGCGAGCTTGATTGGTCCGTCCATAGTATCTATTCCGATTTTTGGTATCACGGCGTGTGGCACGGGCTGCTTGTCAGCCCGTGTATCCGGAACGATTCGACTCACACTGGCTGACAAGCAGCCAGTGCCACCCATTTTCAAAACGCGTTCCAATATTGGGCAAAGCTTTACACTTAGTCCAAAATAGTCCCACCGAGTTTTGGGATGTTGCCTTTACAAATACGAAGCTATATGTTCAGGATCATCTAGACTTCATTCCTTGCTGGGTGATGAGGAGCCGGGGGAACCCGGTGTCTTGGGAGGACGGGACATTAACTCCTCGATGATATTGGACATTTCTTTGGTGGAAATCTTGGGAGTCACGAGGTGGTGTTTAGGATTATCAATTTTCGCGTTCCAGACGACTTCTCCATCCGCTTTTCTTTCGATGCGACCGTGATGTTCTATTTTGAACAACTCAGGCCGCAAGAAAGATAGCACCGCGATCTGGTCCCAGCTCGACCGGCCATCGGTCAGAGCGGTTTTCCACAAACGGTAGGCCTCGCGAACGGGATTATTCTTCGGGGTTTTTGGTAGTAACCGGTTGCCCGTTTTAACTTTTTTACCGCTTGGCGACATGTAAAAAGGCGTGGGCCACTTCTTCAGCAGTTCTTCGCAATAGGCGGACATGCCGACTGCCTGGAAATTCCACCCGCCCGTTCCCATGGCAACCCAGCGGTCGACCTTGGCACGTACCAGATCCGCTCCCCGCGGATCGCGCATGAGGTGAACGAGGCCGTGTGGATGGCCAACCGTTATGATCGTGACACTATGGTCCGGCCGGTCTTGAAGAATCTTTTTGTATACCTCTACGAGATCAGGCGCTTCGTTCACGATGTCGTGCCCGAAGAGCTTGGTGTCCGTGGCGATCCGTTTGGTGTAATGGTCCCTCGGATCGCCGACATCGGTTCCCTTATACTGCCCTAAAGGAAGATCTCCCCGGCCATACCAGGTGTTGATGGCGTCGCATGTCCCGACCCCGTATCGGTTCCTGCCACTGCTGAAGATGACGCCCAGAATGCGAACCTCGCCCGCATCGGCCAATGCGTGCAAGACGGCCATTGCCCCGGCATCGTCGCAATCGGAACCCATGTCAGTGTCGAAAATCACAGCGGGCGGTTCGGTGGTGGCGAATGCAGGTATCGCTGGGAAAAGGCCGCCTATCAGCAGCGCCATCGCCAGTATTGGACTCGGACAGGAGTAGGGTATGTATTTTCGAATGCTCATGGTGTAGTTCTCTTTTGAGTGACCGTGTGTGATTGGGGGAAGGGATATGTGGATTAGGATATGAGACGTATAAATTAAAAAGGTGCTCCAAGGAATTTAGGGGGTAGAATTGTATTGTCGTGCTCCGCACGAAGGTTTTTAAGGCATGGGCTAACAAAAGTATGAAATAGAATCTTCCCGGACCATAGAATATCCGAGTAGCCTTAACAGAATATCCTACCATCTGTATCCGGTTATTCCTTGGTAGGTTGTTCCTCAGCCGCCACACCCGCTTCACGGCTAGATGTTTGCACAGGAGCTCTTTTCTGAGGAAGTCCTTTGGAAGCAGTGCCTACCTTCGCTTCACCGGACCATGGCATTATCTGCAAATAGTGCGTTATGAATCAATATGCTTTTGTTAGCCCATGCCTAAAAACCTCTTGCCGAAGGCAAGTTGACATTGTTATCACTCACTAATATTTTATGGAGAACCATTACAAAAAGGAATATCTATGGAAATAATTATGCCTTGTGTTCGACGTTCAGTCAATGAGGAGATGCATAGAATAGAAGGCTAAGAAGGGAACTATGGTGTTGGTCGGTTGCGGATGGTATATTGAGGATGGCGATGTGTCTAAGGTCACTTTGATCCGGAAATTCAATTCTTAAGGAAATAGTTTTGCCTCCTTTTCGTACTCCTAATAGCGACAGAGTCGTAAACGATGGATGGCTCTTTGCGCTGGTGCTGTTAACCGTCTGTGGATTATCGATACCGGCAATAGCAGATTCTACTCACAAATCACCGGTCTCCATACTGACTTCCGGTCCAGGCGATGACAGTGAAGCGGCCTGGTCGCCCGACGGGCGCTTGATTGCCTTCCAGTCGGATCGTGACGGCACGCTCGACCTTTTATTGTACGACGTAAAGACCGGCCACGTAAAACCGCTGGTTCATGGGCCGGGGCACGCATGTTTTCCAGCCTGGTCACCTGACGGAAAGTGGATCGTCTACAGCTACGCCCATTTCACTAAAACCGCCTTCGAGGGCATAAAGAACGGCTACAACCTGTTCGTGGTGCCGTGCCAAGGCGGCACGCCCCGGCGACTTACCGAGGGCTTGCACCGCGACTATTGTCCCGCCTTCAGCGCGGACGGCAAAACGATCTATTATTCGTCGAACCGCGGTGTGAAACGTCGGGAAAACCAGGTGAACTTATGCGCGATTCCGTTCGAGGGCGGTGAATCCAAGGTGATAAGGGTCAACAAAGGCCGCGGCGTGGCGAGCGTCCAACCGACTCTCTCGACGGACTCTCTGATGGTTGCATTCGGACAGGTGTCCGGCTTTCGAGGTAATTGGGCGATACACCTGGCCCGGCTGAACCGCCCCGACTACGGAATCGCCCTTTCCGGTCACAACGAAGTGTTTTATGGGCCGAGGTGGAGTCCCAAGGGTAACTTGCTGGCTTGCACCGGTTATCGAGATGGAGATGACGGTTGGTGTGTCTACCTGATCGATGCCAAAACGGGCTGCAAGCAGCGCGTTCCGACCGGCCCCGGCAATTCCCGCAGTCCCGCCTGGTCGCAGGATGGGCGCGAGCTGGTGTTCGAGAACAACCGCTCGGGCAGCTACAAACTTTACCGAGTGCGAGTGCCCGAGTTCACGACAAAGCCGGCGCAAACGCTTGCTTCCGTGGAGTCGGTTCCAGCAGGCGCCGTGATGCACTACTGCTTCGAGAAGAAATCCGGCAAAGTGATCAAGGATCTTAGTCCTCTGGGCAACGATGGCGGTGTGCATGGCGCGGTCGTCTGGAAAAACGGTGCTGTCAGTTTTACCGGTGAAGACATATACATAGCCGTACCGCGGCCCAAGGGATTCGATTTCGGCACCGGTCCGTTTTCGGTTCAAGCGACTGTCAATTTGCCGGAATACGGCGACAAGTGCTACATTTGCGTGGGCGCGGACCCACGGCATCGGCTGGGGTGGCAACTCATGGTCGACAAGTCCGGCTATGTTCGTTTCAACTCCCGCACGCCCGATGGAACCTATTGCGGAGCCATTTCCAATACCCGCATTCCCAAAGGTTGCATGGTCGAGTTGATCGCCATGCGGGATGAAGCCGGACGCGTGAGCTTATATGTGGATGGGATCTTGCAACAACGTTGCGGTGATGGGGCGCTATTCTCATATCAACAGCCCGACGAGGTACGTATCGGCCGGCAGATAAGCGGGGCCGGAGGATTCTTCGGATCGATCTATAGTGTTACCGTCTACCGCCGCCTGATTTGCCCGGTAGAAGCACATGCCGTTTTGCTACAACGGTTTTGGAGTCGAAAATGAAGATAAAACGCTACGGATTGATGACGGGTGTTGTGGTTCTGCTTCTACTGCTGCCCGGGCCGACAACCGCCGCCGAGCGGTTCGAAGTGGCCGCCTGGGTCGACCACGCCGACTTCAAGCATGTTTTCGACACGGAAAAGACCGCCGGATTGGCGAAGATTCTCGACCACGTGGCCGAAACCGGGGCAACCAGTATTTGGTGGCGCAACGGCAGCGGATCGACCATGCGATATCAGAGCAAGGCGGAATCCCACCATAACGACAGCCGGTTCGACAAACGACGCGTACACATGGTCGACGATATCGATGGCTGGGTTCGCTACGGCGAAGTGGAGCCCGACATCATTGCCATCGTGGTCAAGCTGTGCAAGCAAAGGGGCTTGCGGCCGGGAATCCATTGGCCCTATGAAGAAACCCATTTCAGCGGGCGGACCATTGGGCGGTTCAACCTGGAACATCCGCAATACTGGGCTCGCACACGGCTGGGCCATCCCTGGTGGGGCCGCTCGAGCATCGCCTTTGAGCCCGTCGTCGAACACAAGCTAAAACTGCTGGACGAGTTGCTCGACCGGGGCGTGGAAAGCATCTTTATCGACTTCTGGCGTACCGGCGGTTGGGATCCCGATTACGAGTATGTCGAGCCCGTGGTCGA
>JAFGTN010000597.1 GCA_016934075.1 Pirellulales bacterium | reverse complement strand
CATCTCTGCGGTGTTTAGATATAATTTGCCGGCTGCGCCGCCAATTTATATCTAAGTGCCCTTGACTCGCAATTTTGCAAAAGTCCAATTTTCAACCCGACGGTAGATATATTAACCGTGAACCTTGAACGATTATTACAGATAAGCGTGGCGACATTGGCGTCGTTGGCCACCTTGCTTCTGAGCGTGGGACAGCGGAGCGTGGCCATGCCCTTGATGGTGATTGCGGCGGCCTTTCTGTCCGTTTGGTTGGTGGACTTCACCGGCTGGTTCCGCTTGAAACGGATTCCGGCGGGCATCGCGGCTATCTTGGCCATGCTGTTCTGCCTGGGTGAACTGATCCCCTTGAATCCGGCCACGGCAATTATCACAATCGCTAGATTGTTGGTTTACTTGCAGGTAATTCTCCTGTTTCAGAAAAAAGAACCACGAGTATATTGGCAGCTTATCGTGTTGAGTCTGTTGCAGGTGGTCGTGGCGACCGTTTTCAACCAGGGATTCTGGTTCGGATTGATGATGGTCGTTTATCTTTTCACGGCCCTTATGGCCATGACCCTTTTGTGTCTTTTACGCGAGGAACTTAGTTATAAGCAAAAGGGCGCCGAGGAAACCGGTGAAAAGAGTATGGCCAAGGAAGAGCCGCGTGGTTGGAAAGCCTTGTTCTCACGAGCCATATCGGCAAATGAAGAGCGGTCTTCCGCAATCCTTTTTCCGGGGCGCGAGCTTTTTGTTCGTGTCGCCATGCTGGGAGTGGGCACGCTGATACTTACGGCGGCTGCTTTCTTCACGTTGCCGCGCCTGGGGCAGCCGGCCTGGCGGGGCCAAAATGTCGCGCCGCGACGATCCGTGGGGTATTCTTACGAAGTCACGCTGGGAGAGTTGGGATTAATTATCGAAAATCCCGAAGAAGTGATGCGCATCAAATTCAGCGATCCGGACAACGGTCGCAAGGTCTCAGTGGACGGCGAGATTTACCTGCAAGGAGCCGTGTTGACCACATATCAAAATGGAAAATGGAAGAGATCTTCACTCGGTGGTGAGTCGCATACTTACGAACCAACGGGCGGACCGCCATATTGGCGAATGTGGCCGTGGCGGTCGCGGGGCCCTGGCTTGAAAGACCGTTCCCCATCAGATGACGAGGAGCGTCCCCGACAACCCGGTGAAGGGCGTCCTCCATGGCACGGCTCGGAGCATCACCGATGGTCCGGTGAAGGACGTCCACCATCACCCGGCGAAGGACGTCCACCATCGCCCGGCGAAGGACGTCCACCATCGCCCGGCGAGGGTCCTTCACGATGGCTTGGTGATGGACGTTTCCGACGGCCGCCTTTTTCACAGCGGCGCAGGTATTTCGAGAATATCAAACGTGAAACTGCCTTGAAACCGCTGGAAAATCCGCCCAAAAATGGCGTAGTAAGGCAGACGATTATCATCGAGCCCATGGATCGTTGCGAATTGTTTTGCATCCGCCCGTTCTTTGTCACACAGTCCAATCCCAGTATCAGTCTGGCCGAAAATGGAGAACGCTTGTTACGTTCTCCGGCTCACATGAACGATCGCTTTACGTTCCATCTTAACACTACCGCGATTGCGAGCGGTCGGCAAACACAGTTTGTGCAGGCTGAAAAGGCTCCTGACATTCAAGAGTTGTTACAATTGCCGGAGCCGGATTCATCGGACAATTCCGCCGAGGAAACGTCTGACGGGAAGAGCTTGCCGAATTTGCAGGCATTGGCCGACCGTTGGATGACCGGTGCGCCGTCTCAGTCTGACGATTGGGCCGGCCAGGCTCGATATTTGAAGTTTCGCCTTGAGCAAGACAAACGTTTCAGCTATAGCTTGGAGGGGCAGCCGCGAGATTGGCACATAGATCCCATCGAGGATTTTGTCGCCAACAATCCCAAGGGGCATTGCGAATACTTTGCGACGGCACTTACGTTGATGTTGCGCAGCCAGGGCATTCCCGCGCGAATGGTAATCGGTTTCAAATGCGATGAGTTCAACCAAGTAGGCGATTTTTACCAAGTGAGGCAACTTCACGCTCATACTTGGGTGGAAGTGTATCTGCCACCGGACAAGCTGCCGCCGGCTTTGAAGAAAAACGCCTCTCAGGCCGGTGTTTGGATGCGGCTCGATCCCACGCCCATGGCCGCTGATATACAAAACGAACCAAATGCATTGATCGCCCCGCTTGCGGGTGCACTCGATTGGGTGGAATTCGCATGGGATAATTACGTGATGGAAATGGACCGTACTCGGCAGCAAGAAGCCATCTATGGACCGTTTGTCAAGTGGATTAAAACCACGGTTGAGCTTCTCATGGATCCGAACTGGTGGAGACTGCAGAGTCGAAAGTTGTTCGATGCATTGAATCCTCGCAACTGGAACACGGCCGAATGGTTCAGTTGGCGCGGTGGGCTGGTTGGGATGGCCATTTGTCTTGGGTTGGTTTTTTTGTATCGAAGTTGCCGTTTTGCGTTTCGCCTTCTTCGCAAACGTCTGGATGTCGGACGACGGCGACGACGGCGGGAAGCGCGCGCCGAAGTGCAATTCTATCGACGTCTGGGATCTATTCTCGCCAAGCATGGGCTGAGCAGAGAGGAAAGTCAGACTCCGCGGGAATTTGCACGTTCGGCCGGGGAAACATTGGCAAAAAATTCAGAAAACACCGATCTGGCGACCCTGCCCGAGATGGTGGTGGAGGCATTCTATATGGTGCGGTTCGGACACGTATCACTCGACAAAAACCGCCGAGATGCAATAGAACACGCACTGGCTCGTTTGGAGAGTCTATGAATAGGTTGAGTTCCGGGTTTGAAACGCCGATTTTGTAATGCAAGGTTTTGCCGAAATACTAAGAAGCGTCCGATCCCCCAAGTCCCATAATCCCGATAATTGGAGAATATACAATGAGCAAAGTCAAGCAGTTACCCCCGCGAAACAAAGTCAAAAAGTCGGATTGCTGGGATTTGTCCACGCTCTTCGTCGACGATGATGCTTGGGAAGCGGCCTTCAAGAAATGGGAGAAACGGATCTCGCAGTATGCCGGGTTCCAGGGGCGTTTGGGCAACGATGCCAAGACGCTGGCCGATTGTTTCAAGTTCGATCTGGAATTCGATCGCGAGTCCGAACGTCTGGGTACTTACGCCTTTTTGAAAGTCGCCGAAGATACCTCGAATAGCACTTATCAACGCATGCAAGGCCGCTATGTCAACGTGGCCAGCAAGGCCTCGCAAGCGGGAGCATATATCCGCCCGGAAATCTTGGCGATTCCCAAGGCAAAGATCACTAAATTCCTGGCGGATCACAACATGAAGCCCTATCGCCTCATCGTCGAACGGCTCCTGCGACAAAAACCGCATACGCTGGGCAAAAATGAAGAAAAACTGCTGGCAATGCAGACCGAAATGTCGCAGGCCGCCGGGCAGATCTTCGGCCAGCTCAACAACGCCGATCTGAAATTCGGTACGGTCAAGGACGAGACGGGGCAACTCCTGGAACTTAGCCACGCCACGTTCTCGAAGATGATGCATTGTCCCAAGCGAAACGTGCGCAAGGCGGCCTTTGACAAGTACTACCAGGAATTCGATGACCATAAGAATACATTGGCGGCTACGCTTAACGGATCGATTCAGTGCGATATTTATTATGCCAAAGCCCGCAACCACGCCGGTTCGCTTCAAGCGGCCCTTTTCCCGGATCGCGTGCCGGTGGGAGTGTACGACAATCTGATAAAAACCGTTCGCGACGGACTGCCGGCCCTGTATCGCTATTACGACGTGCGGCGTCGCAAGATGCGCTTGCGTGATATCCATCACTACGATACATACGTGCCCATTCTCAGCGACCTGCAAGTCAGTCGCACGTGGAATCAGGCCGTCGAGTTGGTGATGAAGGCTCTCCAGCCGCTGGGTGATGGGTATTGCGGAATTCTGAAGGAAGGGCTACAGGGGCGCTGGTGCGACCGCTATGAGAATCGCGGCAAGCGCAGCGGAGCCTTTAGCTGCGGTTCGTACGACGCCGATCCCTTT
>JAFGTN010000596.1 GCA_016934075.1 Pirellulales bacterium | reverse complement strand
TGGCCTGGACCTCGTTCGTTTCGGCCGACGAAGTGCCGACGCCCGACCCCCGCAAGAAGACGCCCGCCCGAGTCCGAGCCGTCTTCCTCTATCCGCCGTCGAAAACGTTTGCCAATGATCCTGACGGATGGTGGAGTTGGCCGGGAAATGAGTACGACGCCGAAGGTCGACATCGCCGCTATGGGCAGGCTTTGCAGCGCATCGAGAAGAAGCTTGGCATGACGATCGACGTCGTAAAGCAACCGGTCGCCACAGACGCCGACGTCGAACGAATAGCCAAGGAACTGAAATCCGGTCGCCCCGACGGATTGCTGCTGGTGATGTTCTACAACCGCAGCCTTGCCCATGCCGACCGATTGCTAAAAGCAGCGGCCGAGATCGACCTGCCCACGGTGTTCTACATCGGGCTGGGTGTGAAGCACGGGCAGGTAGGGCATTATCGCCGTCCCGGTGTCTACTTCATCCAGGCGATGGACGACTTCGATGCGATCGAGTACGGCATGCGGATGATCCACGCCCGAAAGCAGATGGCCCAGAGCCTGCTCTTGAGCATTACCGAGGCGAAGAGATCGCGCGAGGCTGTCGAACCGTTCTTCGGCACAACTGTCCGCGTGATTCCCTTTGCCCGCTATGCCGAACGATTCAAAAAAGCGGCGCTCGGCCCCGCGCAGCGGCGTTGGATCGAGCAAATCCGCTCCGGTGCAAAGGAACTTCGAGGACTAAGCAACGAGGCGTATGAAAACGCCGCTCGGGCTCACGTCGCCCTCACGGAACTGCTTAAGACGGAAGGTGCCGACGGTCTGACGATGAACTGCCTGCGCCGCGGTATGCTGAAGCCGTGCATCAGTTTCTCGCAACTGAACAGCCACCTGATCCCGGCCGCATGCGAGAACGATTTTCCGGCCCTCTACACGCAGCAGCTTGGCCAGTTGCTGCTGGGACGTCCCGGCTTCCAGCACAACCCGGCCTTCGAGACCGAGCGCAACCACTACTACGGATCGCACTGCACTTGCCCGACGAAACTCGACGGCCCCGATTGTCCTTCGGCCGGCTACCTTCTGCGTCGCTTTGCCCACACGAACGAAGGCAGCGCGGCCATCCAGGTCTTCTGGCGGCCGTACGATCCGGTCACCATGGTCCGTTATTACTCGGACAAAACACCGTCACTGGACGTCTATTCCGGCCGCGTAATCAAGTCGCACCCCATGCCCCCGGCCGCCGGTTGCACGACCAACGTCGAAATCGCCGTAACCAACCGCGACGACGTCTGCCAAGTCAAAGGCCACCACAACCTTCTCTTCTGCGGCGATTTCGCAAGAAACTTCAAGCTCTTTGCCCAGTTATACAAGATGGAACTTCGGTCCTAGTGCTTTGTCAAACTTGATAATTTGTGCAAGTATGAATTGTGGTGCAGGCATCTTGCCTGCATTCGGCAGGCAGGATGCCGGAAACAGCAAATTAACCAGCGATTCGTGGTGTTCTCTTTGCTCAACCTTTAGCGCGGGCCAATGTGGCACTGCGGGCGAGATCTTCTGATATCTTAAATCACACGTATGAGGCCGGTCGATATGGCGGACGTAGTTGGATGTGAATCGCCGTGTTTGGACCACGGCGACTCATACTCCTTAACCTCATCTACTTCCACATTGGTGGCAGATCAAGCTTCGATTTCGGGATCTCCTTCAAGCACATAAACCAGTCGAGACACTTGTCAACGTCCTTGCCTTCGACGCGTTCCTGGGCTGTACCGCACGAGCCGGGTGGTGGCACGATCACGTCATCTCCCGGCTGCCAGTCCGCCGGTGTGGCTACGCCGTGATTGTCGGCCGTCTGCAAGGCTACCACCATTCGCAGGATCTCCTGGAAGTTTCGGCCCATGCTCGATGGGTAATACAACACCGACCGGACTTTCGCCTCGGTATCCATGATGAAGACCGCTCGAACGGCGTGCGAGTCGTCGGTCGCCGGTTGCACCATTCCATACTTGCGGGCCACGTCCATCTTTAGATCAGCAATGACGGGGAATGTGACTTCCACGTTTTCCATCCCCTTGTACTTGATTTTTTCCTTGATCGTCCGTAACCAGGCGATGTGGCTGAAATTGCTGTCGATGGACAGTCCAATCAACTTGCAGTTTAGCGCCTCGAATTGCGGCATCAGTGTGGCAAACGTCATAAACTCGGTGGTGCAAACAGGGGTGAAATCGGCGGGGTGGCTGAAGAGGATCACCCATTTGCCCTTATAGTCCTCCGGGAATCGAATGACACCCTGTGTTGTTACGGCCTCGAATGCCGGGGCCGACTCACCGAGCAGCGGAATGTGGGCTCCGGTTTCGGAAGCGGCGGGATTAATTTGCGAGGTTTCGCTCATGGCTTTCTCCTATTGGTACGTGTTACATATTAACTAATGAATGGGGGCGGCGTGTCAGCCGATCACTTACCTTTGCCCGAGGTGCGAACTCTCGATCCGGGAAGTCAATCTGTCAACAATCGTCGGCCCGCAGTATTAACGATGACGGAACATCGCGGGCTTATTTTCGCAGAGCCGGATCAAGGTCGAAACGGTCGAGATTCATAACCTTGTTCCAGGCCTTCACGAAGTCATTGACGAACTTCTCCCGTGAATCGTCACTTGCGTAAACTTCCGCGATGGCTCGAAGTTGCGAGTTCGAACCGAACACAAGATCGACTCGAGTGCCGGTCCATTTGACCTTGCCCGTCTTGCGGTCTCGCCCCTCGAAAAAGTGCTTGCTTCCGGGGGACTTCCGCCACTTGGTGCCCATATCCAATAGGTTCACGAAGAAGTCATTGGTCAATGATCCGGGCCGCTCCGTGAAGACGCCGTGCTGGGAATTCTTGTGGTTTGCATTCAGAACTCTCATACCGCCGACAAGCGCGGTCATCTCCGGCGCGGTCAGAGTCAGCAGTTGTGCCTGATCCACCAGCAATTCTTCCGGTCGTCGAGCGTGTTCGCGTCCGATGTAGTTGCGGAATCCGTCGGCTTTGGGTTCAAGCACGGCGAAGGACTCCACATCGGTCATTTCCTGCGACGCGTCGGAGCGTCCGGGTGAGAAGGGAACCTGAACGTCGTATCCGGCTTTCTTCGCGGCTTTTTCGACGGCCGCGCATCCGCCCAGTACAATCAAATCAGCGAGCGAGACTCTCTTGCCGCCTGACTGCGCGTTGTTGAAGTCCTTTTGTATTGCCTCAAGGATTTTCAACACCTTGGTAAGTTCGGCCGGTTGATTGACCTCCCAATCCTTCTGAGGCGCCAGGCGAATGCGGGCTCCGTTCGCTCCTCCCCGTTTGTCGGAACCTCGGAACGTGGATGCGGACGCCCAGGCGGTTGAGACCAATTGAGAAACAGACAGACCCGATTCGAGGATTCGCCCCTTTAGTTCAGCAATGTCCTTCTCGTCGATCAATTTATGATCGACTGCGGGAACCGGATCCTGCCACAACTGCGGATCGGGAACGTCCGCCCCGAGCAAGCATGAGACAGGCCCCATGTCGCGGTGGGTCAGCTTGTACCAGGCCTTGGCGAAAGCCTCGTCGAATTCGGCCGGGTTTTCATGGAATCGCTTTGATATCTTCAAATAGATCGGATCTTTGATCAGGGCAATGTCCGTCGTAAACATCATCGGCTTGTTCCGCTTTCCCGGAATGTGAGCATCCGGCACACTCTTCGGGCCATCCTTCGGCGTCCATTGATAGGCGCCGGCCGGACTCTTCGTCAGTACCCATTCGAATTCGAAGAGGTTGTTGAAGTAGCCGTGCGACCACTTGATCGGAGACGCGGTCCACGCTCCTTCCAGGCCGCTGGTAATCGTGTCTTCGGCGTTGCCTTTTTTGTATTTGTTCTTCCAACCGAGGCCTTGCTCCTCGATGCCGGCCGCCTCGGGTTCGGGGCCTACGTTGCCTTTCGGGCTCGCCGCGCCATGCGCTTTACCGAGCGTGTGTCCTCCAGCTATGAGGGCCACGGTTTCATAGTCGTTCATCGCCATGCGGCGGAATGTCTCGCGGATGTCCTTGGCCGCGGCGAGAGGATCCGGTTTCCCGTTGGGTCCTTCCGGATTGACATAGATCAAGCCCATCTGAACGGCGGCGAGGGGATTTTCAAGTTTCCTATCGCCGGAGTAACGCTGGTCCTCCAGCCACTTTCCTTCCGGTCCCCAATAGATGTCGTCCTGCGGTTCCCAAACGTCTTCGCGGCCGCCGGCGAATCCGATCATCTTGAATCCCATCGATTCGAACGCGCAATTGCCCGCGAGGATCATCAAATCGGCCCAGGATATTTTGCTGCCGTACTTTTTCTTGATGGGCCAAAGCAACCGGCGGGCCTTATCAAGGTTCGCATTGTCGGGCCAACTATTCAGTGGAGCGAAGCGTTGCGTTCCGTCGGATGCGCCGCCGCGACCGTCGGAGACGCGGTATGTACCGGCGCTGTGCCAGGCCATGCGAATGAACAAGGGGCCGTAGTGTCCCCAGTCGGCGGGCCACCAGTCCTGCGAGGTTTTCATCAACTCCTTGATATCCTTCTTAACCGCCTCGATGTCGAGTTTTTTGAACTCTTCGGCGTAATTAAAATCCTTGCCCATCGGGTTGCCCTTCAGCGAGTTCTGATGAAGAATATCCAGGTTCAACTGATTCGGCCACCAGTCTTTGTTAGACATGGTGGTAGCCCCCATATGCGTGGAGTGTGCTGACGTTGCGCCCGTCACGGGGCATTTCTTATTCGTTGCTTGGTTGCCGTTCTCGGCCGACGGTTTTGAGCTGGCATCTTGAGCTAGCACCGTGCCGACGTGATTTCCTACCCAACAGCTAAGGGCCAGGGCGACAAGCCAAACTGAACTTGTTCCACGGACGATTCGCATCGCCTGTCGTTGAGCAACTCCGTTCATAGCGCGACGCTTTCTTGCAATGGTTGTATCCGACATTTGATTTTTCCTTGATTTAAAGTAGTAAGTGGTTGATGTAATTCCGAAGTTTTGTCTTGCGGGTTTCTAATCTCCCTCACTCGACGCCTCAGCGAGACACTTGGGACAGATGCCCCAATAGATCACCTCCGCCTCGTCGATCCGGTAACCCGAGTCGGCGGACGCGGTCGAGCAGTGCGTTTCACAAAGGGTGCAGTCTACATCTACCGTCTTGCCGCAAGCGCGACAGATCACGTGATGGTGTTTGTCTTCCACACGATCTTCGTAGAGGGCCGGCGATCCGGCGGGCTGAATGCGCCGGATGATGCCCTTCTCGACCAGCATCCCCAGGGCGTCGTAAACTGCCTGACGCGAGATGGAGCCGATCTCAGCGCGAACGTCTTCGGCAACCTCGTCCGCCGTGCAGTGAGGCCGACCCGATACCGCCCGTAGCACGGCCAATCGCTGGGCCGTGACTTGAAGACCGTGTTTACGAAGGAGCTTGGTTCGTTCGTCTTGCATATCAGATTATATCTCAATTATGGATCGAGTCAAAAATTAGTCTGAGTCTAATTTGATTCAAATTTCGTACAGGATAAATTTTGCATTTGCAGCTCGATTATACTGTGGATAAGACCCTGCCAGGATTGGGTTTACGGCGATAGGACGTTTCAATAGCTAATTCCACAGACTCTGCCCTGGTGGTGTAACCGTAGTCCGACTCTATTGGACAATTGGTTTCACGAGGAGTCAGAAGGGCGGGGCTAGCTCGCGTTGGAAATCACGATCACTAAACGAAACTATCATTCGGATAGGGCATTCGGTGACGCACTCCGCTTTGGAAAACCTTAGAGAAGTTAACTTGTTAACTGTCAATGAATTAGTGTCAATCAAGACAATGTAAAAGAAACCTTCGCTTCGCAAAGCTTTCCATTACATGTGCCCTTGACTCGCAATTTTGCAAAAGTCCGATTCCGAACCAAAAATCGGTCCGCCAACTGGAAGGTCGCTGGCCACTTTGTTAGCATAGGGGCGCTGCCCGGCTCGGAGTGTGTCCGAACGGAGCCTATAAGAAATCATTCCGCTTGAGAGGTTATGCCAATGAACAAAGCAAACCATACCACGCGCAGAGAGTTTTTGCGGAGGGCCGGCGCGGCTATTGCGGCGCCATATGTCATCACAAGCAACGCCTTGGGCGCCGACGGTCGCCCGGCGGCAAGCGAGCGAATTGTCATGGGGGGCATTGGTATCGGCAACATGGGATCGGGAGATCAGAACGCCTTTCTCAACCGGCCGGACGTTCAATACGTGGCCGCGTGCGACGTTCGGAAATCCGTTCGCGAGGGCGCCGGCAACAAGATCAATAAGCATTACGGCAACAGTGATTGCAAGATCTATGGCGACTTCCGCGATCTTTTGGCCCGCAACGACATCGACGCCGTGCACATCGCCACGCCCGACCATTGGCACGCCTACATACTGGTCTATGCCTGCCGCAACGGCAAGGACGTCTATTGTCAGAAACCCGAGTCGCTGACGCTTGGGGAAGGACCTCTGATGGTCGAAGCGGCGCGCCGTTACGCTCGAGTAGTATCTGGCGGCAGTCAACGTGTGATGCACGACTATCGATCGACGGTCGAGCCGTGTTGGAACGGCGAGTTGGGCACGATAAAGTCGATCAACGTCAACGTCAGTCCTTTGCCCATGGAGTGCAATTTGCCTGGTGAACCGGTTCCGGCCGATATCGACTGGAACATGTGGCTCGGTCCGGCGCCATGGCAGCCCTACCATCCCTATCGCATGAGCGGCAGCTACAACATCAACGGGACTTGCTGGCGCTCGTGGCGCGACTACTCGGGCGGTGGCATGACCGATTGGGGCGCGCACCATTTCGGCGGCGCTACGTTCGCCGTGGATGTGAGGGAGTTGCAGCCCGTGGAAGTCGTCTATAACGCGGAGAAGGACGGCACGTTTTTGACATACCGCTATCCCAATGGGATGCTGATTTACCACAACCATCCCGGGATGGGGAACATGCATGTCGTCGGCACGCCGGGGGAGAAACGCGCCTCCAAGCCTATACCCATCTACAAGGGTTATGGTGGAATCTACGGCGATTTTCTCCATTGCGTGAAGACTCGCCAAAGACCGTTCCGCGATATCGAGTTGGCGATCAATACGGTGGTAGTGGCTCACCTGGGCAACATAGCCTACCAGTTGAAGCGCTCGCTGACCTGGGATCCGGCCAAGCAGCAGTTCCCCGGCGACGAAGAAGCCAATCGTTTCATCGATCGCGCCAAGCGGGAACCGTGGCAATTGGGATAGACGTTGATCTTAGACATTCATCGCGCCGGTGCATGGTATGTGCCGACCGGGAAAGAAACTTGCCATAACACAAGGAACATAATATGCGGTATCAAAACAGTATGCGGTTGGTGCTTGTAGCACTTATATGCCTTGGTGGTGCCATGGCGCTTGCCGCCGATAAGAATGCCGTCGATAAAGCCGCCGTCGACAAGGCATTCGAGGCGTTGAAGACCTACGACTGGGGCGCGGAACGCAGTTTGGTCGATCCCATCAAAGAGGCGGTGATCGCCACGCGGGGCGACGCGGCCGCCCGCAAGGATCTTGAAAAAAGATTGGCGGCCGTGTTGAAGACCGATGCTTCGCGTGACGCGAAAGCATTCGTTTGCCGCAGGCTGATGGTGATCGGAACGGCCGAGTCAGTGCCGGCCTTGGCCGATCTGTTGCCCGACAAGGACCTATCGCACATGGCCCGCTACGCGCTGGAGCGCATGCCCGCCCCGGAAGCGGCGAAAGCCTTACGTGATGCCCTGCCAAAACTCAGCGGCGCGACAAAGATCGGCGTGATCGGATCACTCGGTGCGCGTCGCGACACGGCCAGCGTGCCAATCTTGGCTCCGCTGCTCGGTGATGCCGACAAGGCGGTTGCCCGCTCGGTCGCTTATGCTTTGGGGGCGATCGGCACGGCTCATGCCGCCAAAGTCCTTGACGACGCATCCAAGACGGCGCCCCAGGACGTTAAAAATGCGATTTCCGACGGCACGTTGATGTGCGCCGAACGATTGTTGGCCGACGGAAAAAAAGCCGAAGCGACTCTCCTTTATAAGTCGCTATGCAGTGAATCCCAACCGAAGCTCATCCGGCTTGCGGGGATCCGCGGCCTGCTTAGTACGACAGACGCGACGAGCGACAAGCGGATCCAAATGATAAGCCGTCTCTTGATCAACAAAGACCGTGAGGTAGTCGCCTTGGGACTGGAACAAATACGCGAGTCGGTGAAGGGTGCCGAAACTACGAAACGCTTTACCGATCTCCTCTCTAAACTCGCGCCCAACGGCCAGGCCGGATTGCTCGATGCCTTGGCCGACCGGGGCGACAAAACGGCTCGGCCCGCCGTGTTGACGATGCTGAAAAGCCCGCATGCGCAAATCCGTGAGGCGGCCGTCCGAGCCTTGGGACCGCTTGGCGATACGGCCGACGTCTCGACCTTGGTGAAGATCCTGGCCACCGGGACGGATCCTGAAAAGGAGGCTGCCTGGAACAGTCTCATACTCTTGCAGGGGCCGAACGTCCATACAGCCATGGTTGCGGAAATGAAGCAAAGCAAGCCCGAACTCCGCGCGAAGTTGCTCGATCTGTTGGCGACTCGCCGCGCGCTTGACACAATTCCGGCCATGCTCGAAGCGGCCCTGGACGAAAATGCGCAGGTTCGCCAGGCAGCCCTGAACGGGCTGGGACAGTTGGCTGCCGCGGAGCACGTGGCCCTCATGGTTGATGCGGTGCTGGAGTCTCCCGCCGGTAGTAAACGCGAGATGGCCGAAAAGGCCGTGATGTTCGTCTGCAACCGGATCGACGATCCCAATCGGAGGGCGGATCCCGTCTTGGCCGGTTTTGCCAAACGAAGCGACGCGGAAAAAACCACCCTCTTGCCCCTGCTGGGACGGATCGGTGGATCTGCCGCGCTGAAGGAGGTCGAGAAGGCCCTGACCGATCAGAATTCGTCTCGTCGCAATGCGGGTTTCCATGCGTTGTGCAACTGGCCAGACGCCTCGGTTGCCAACCGCTTGACCGACTTGGCGCAAAACGCCGCCGACGCCGGCCAACGTGTGTCGGCGCTGCGGGCGTTGATGCGCGTTGCCGTTTTGGCCGACAAACGTACGGACGCCGAACGGCTCGATTTGCTCAAGAAGGCCATGAATCTGGCCACCGATGATAAGGAGCGTAACCTGGCGATACAGCGGGCGAAAGCCGTTCGAACCATGGATTCGCTGCATTTCGTCTTGCCATATTTAGACAAGCCCGAGTGCGCCCAAGAGGCCTGTGCGACCATTGTCGAGTTGGCCCACCATCGCAAACTTCGCGAGCCCAACAAGCCCGAGTTCGACAAGGCGCTCGATGCGGTGATCCGGCTGAGCAAGGATCCCAATCTGGTCGATCGCGTCAAACGCTATAGGAAGGGGAAAACCTGAAACGCTTCGTGAAAAAACCCTTCCCCAATAGCCGTTAGTATTAGCAATCTCCCTGGATCGGGTGGACGATTTCCAGGCTGCTGATGCCGTTGTATACCAGGGCTCGGAGTAGGTTGGCGAACACGGCGTAATAATACTGATTTGCAGGACCGATTTACGATCCTGTCAAATGCCCCGAGTTAGCGTATCGAGATCCGGTATTCCTTGAAATCTCAAGAATTTAATGGAAGAGGAGAAAGTATATACTTGACATGTTCGCAGATGAAGTTAAATTGGGTGGTATATTGTATGCGCCTTAAGAAGGTGTTACTAGACTTTGAGAATCATATGGTCTGATTTTTTTATGAAGGATGCACTAATGAACCGACTCATCGCGTTGCTACTCGCCATTACGGCGTTCATTGTCATTCCCATAGCGGCTTCGGCCGATCCCGTCATCACCATACCCACGGACCTAAACCCGGGTGACACATACCGACTGGTATTCGTAACCAGTACCACGCGCAATGCCTTATCATCTAACATTGCCGACTATAATGCTTTCGTGGCCGGCGTTGCCTCCGGGGTGCCAAAATTGGCCGCGCTGGGAACCACATGGACAGCGATTGCCAGTACTTCTACTGTTGACGCACGAGATAATACGGACACGAATCCATCATCAGCCGGGGTTCCCATCTATAGGCTTGACGATACACGTATCGCGAACGACAATGGGGATCTCTGGGACGGGGGATTGCTGGCGTCTCTTTCAATTACCGAGGCGGGTACCCCCAGCTCATCAAATAACGCATGGACGGGTTCTGGTTCGGATGGCGTAGCGGGTGCGTCGTCGTACTTAGGCACGCTCTCTTTGTTTTATGCGGATCTAGGCGCTCCAATTGCCGTTAACTCCCACTGGATCGACGCGAGTTCTGCGTTTCCATCCGGTTCCTACCCGTTGTACGGTATGTCGGGTGTCCTTACAGTGGTTCCCGAGCCCAGCACTCTGTTTTTGGTATGTATTGGTGCGACCGCTGTTGTGGGTTGTCAATTAGGTAGACGCCGTCAACGCGGAAGGCAATAGCATGTTGCCGTAGTCCACACCCTCACCCGACTTTGCCACCGCTGCACGTGCTCACCGATGTGCAGCCGGTCCGCATTTTGTTTATAAAGTTCGCACAACAATTTAGGGAGAAACGACTCATGTGTATGCATTGCAATCGGCGGCAATTCATCGGGGCAAGTGCGGTAGGCTCAGTGGCTATGGCGACCGGTCATCTGGCGGCCGAGGGCGATAAGTCGAGCACGAAGCCCGACACCAAGGTTCCTCTATGTGTTGTGATTGCCGGCAAGCCGATGGGAAACAGTTGGGGTATGTCCGAAGAGGACTTGGCGCCTGTGATGAAACGTCTCGCCCTGGCGGAGAAGAATTTGGGCAACGTCCGCTTCGTCACCGGCCAGGCGACCAATGCCGAACAAGTGACCAAGTTGCTCGAGAAGGCAGGTCCAAATGCGCCCGTGTTGGCGATCACTGCCGACATCTTCGGACTACGCAACCTGATGCCCACTGTTTTCAAACAGGAACGAGCGGTGGCCGTTTTTCATTTGCCCATAATCGGCGGGCACGACTGGTGCCTGGTGAAACCTTGGCGTGAGGAGGGACACCGTATCACGCTCTTGGGCAGCAGCGACTACGACGAGTTGGAACGAATTGCGTCGTTGCTGAGGACCATCCCCCTATTGCGGCAAAGTCGGGTACTCGTCTCTCCACCTTTCAAGGGCACGCCCGAATCCCACACGCCCGAAAAGGTGAAGCAGAAGCTAGGCGTGGAAATGGTGGCCATCGACGATGGACGTTACGACGAAGTGATGGCCAACGTGGATGAAGGTCTCGCCAAAGCGGAGGCCAAATGCTGGCTCGACGAGGCGAAAGGTATCATCGAGCCGAACCGGGAGGACGTATTGAAAGCCGCCCGGGCAAGTCTGACATTGGACCGTTTGATCGCCGAGAATCGTATCGATGGTCTATGTGTTGGAACCTGCATGCGCTGGCTGTCGCGGGGTTTCCCCTGCTTGGGCTTTTCACGCCTCAACGATCGAGGAATACCCGCCGCTTGCGATGGAGACATGGACTGCCTGCTTACGATGCTGATATTCCAGCACGCGCTCAACCGAGCGGGCTTCTTGGGTAATGCCGGCAGCGTCGACACGGCTAAAAACGCCTTCCATCACTCCCACTGCTCGGCCCCGTTGAAAATGGAGGGCCCCGACAGCGCCAAAGCGCCTTATCTGCTCCGCCGGCACGCCGAGGTCCGTGGCGGCGCGGTAACCGAGGTCCATTATCGTATCGGGCAAGAAGTCACCTTCACCAAGCTGGTGCATCTCGACACACTGCTCGTGTTCACAGGCAAGATCATCGAGGTTCCCAAGGTTCCCAAGAACAAACAGCGAGGCTGCCGCACGGAACTCGTGGCCAAGGTGAACGATGCCAACGGCCTGTTGGAGAACTGGGGAGGCGGCGCGCTCGGCGCCAGTGCCAAGGATTACTACGCCTCGCTGCACCGAGTCTGCTACTACGGCGATCATACCCAAAGCATCCGCCAACTGGCCCACCTGATGGGATTGAAAGTCGTCCAGGAATGCTGACGCTTGCGGCTCTTGCAATTCTCGCAAAACAGACATTTCATCGAATAGCCGTCGATAGCAGCCGACCTACCTAGATCGGGTGGACAATTAAACCAACAATGACGCCGCAGCATAACTTGGCTGGGTGTAAGTTGTTCGGATACTGTGTATTTCCAAAGTTTTTATCGTGCTTACTTGCTCCCCCTCAATTGTGCAGTGCCTAAGGCATCAGAATTTACGAGGTCGAGATGGAATAATGAGGGATTGACAGATCGGCTTTGCTGCGATTAACTATTGTGCAAGATTTCACAATATAGCGACATCTTGCACGCATACGAGAAGCATCTACTAGTTTCGCAATAGTAGTGGTTATGTGCTTATGACTTCTTAGGCTATTTCAGGCCGTATCCGGACGGCACGGCCTTTTACGGAAGTACTCTTGAACTGGAGGTGGTCCGATGGATAGCACGCGTTCCCTGCGAAGAGTCCTCTGGATGGCGGTGGTCGGTTTCGCGCTGCTCGGGGCGGTCTTGTCCCAAGCAAACACGGCCAAAGAGCCGCAGCAAAATGTGCCCCGGGATGCTCTCGGGGCGGCGAGCCCCGAGTATCAGCAAAAAGCGCTCGCCAAGCTCATGCCCGAACGGGACGTGAGTAAAATTACTGAAGTTTTCGACCCGGTCATCAGGAATGCGTTCATTCCCAAAGACAACGACCTGACTGCCAAGCGCGTGGAGTTGGGAAAGAAACTGTACTTCGACAAGCGGTTATCAGCCGACGGCACGGTTTCTTGCGCGACCTGTCACGACGTGACGCGGGGATTCACCGATCAGCTTGCGGTCTCCAAGGGAATCGACGGGCAACTCGGTAAGCGCAACGCACCCACAACGTTGAACTCAATTCTGCTGCAAACCCTGTTTTGGGACGGTCGTTCGCCTACCTTGGACAATCAGGCAAAACAGCCGATCCTCAATCCCGTTGAGATGGGGATGGCCGATGAGAACGCTGCCATGAAAGCCATCCGCGGCGATCCTGAGTACCAGAAGATGTTCCGGGAGGCCTATGGACGAGACATGAACTACGAGGATCTCGGCCGGGCGATCGGAGCTTTCGAACGGACGCTGGTCTTTATGGATTCCCCGTTTCGACGATTTCTCGCCGGCGATGATCGAGCCATTTCAGCAGAGGCCCAAGCCGGGTTCGAATTGTATAACGGCAAGGCCAGATGTGCGGCCTGCCACCCCATGAGTCCGTCTAACCCGCTGGGAACGGATAACCGTTTCCATAACGTCGGCGTATCTGCCCGGCACCAGGATTTCGAAGCCCTGGGGCGGCGGGCTGTGAAGCTGCTTAAAGAGGATTCATCCGAACAGAAACTTGATGAGTTGGCCGTGGGTACCGACCTCAGCGAGTTGGGACGGTTCATGGTGACCCGCAACCGAGTAGACATGGGATCATTCCGTACCCCGCTGATTCTCAACGTCGGTATCACGCCTCCCTACATGCACGACGGATCGCTAATGACGTTGTGGGACGTGATCGACCACTACAATAAAGGTGGCGAAGCCAACCCGTTTCTCGACGGAGGCATCGAGCCCTTGGCCCTAACCGAGGAAGAAATCAATCAACTGGTGGCCTTTCTGTTCACGCTGACCGACGTCCGTTTTGCGGATGAAAACCAGCGGCAGTTCAATCGGCAGCAGGCCGCGGCCAAGAAGAACCGCCCCATTCGTGACGAGGCGATAGCGAATCGTCAAGTTATACCCTTTGAAAAACGGGTGATGGGAACAAAGGCTACCAAAAAATAACAAGGAGAGATCCACAATGGCTACTCATAAAAGCGTCGAAACCAAGTATATGGAGGAGCGCCAGGAGCTATTCGACGGAATGTGGAATCTCGACCGCCGCTCTTTTCTGAAGGTCTCGGCGGCGGCCTTGGGGGCAACCGCCGGATTGGCCGCGCCGCATTCGTTCACGCCCGTAAGCGTGGCGCAAGACGCGGAAGACTCCAAAAAAAACAAGCCCTTCCGCTTCGCCTATATTTCCGATTCGCATCTCTACACTAAAGACGTGAATGATCGTTTTGTGCGGGGACTCCTCCGCGCGGTCGACGACGTCAACAACCTCGACCCGCAGCCCGACTTCGTGTTCTACGGAGGCGACCTGGCACAACTGGGACAGGTCAAGGAGCTTGAGTTGGGCGCGGAGATCCTCAAAAACCTAAAGGCTCCTCTAAAGATAATGGTCGGAGAGCACGACTGGTATCTGGACATGGGGCAAAAGTGGCAGGAGTTGTTCGGAGAGTCTACCTACTCCTTCGATCACAAAGGTGTCCACTTTGTGGTGCTCAATAGCGTGGTGGAGAAGGACTTCTGGACGGAGCGCAAGCTGACGCCCATGCAGCGAATGCAGACGGTGGCCGGGTTGGACAACGGCCTGCAGAGTCCATTCACAGTGGGGGAACCTCAGCGGAAATGGCTTAAAGAGGATTTGGCCAAGGTACCGGACGACGGTCGCGTCATCGTCTTCTCCCACTCACCGCTATACAAACTGTACAAGAAGTGGAACTTCTGGACCGACGACGCCGAGGAAGTTCAAGCCATCCTCCGGCGATTCAAGCAAGTGGTGGTAATTCACGGACACACTCACCAATTGCTGCTCAACCGTATCGGGAACATATATTTCTATGGATTGCTGTCCACGGCCTGGCCCTGGCCTTATGCCCCTGAAGGTATGCCCGAGCTGACGATCGAGATGAGCCGACCGGATCCGTTCAATCCCAACGACGGATGTGGCGACGGTGAGGTTCTAGTCCATCCAGACGGACTGGTGGATAAGATCTATAACTTGTGGAATCGCAATCCGATTACCATCGGTAGGAATTACATGACCAGCATGGGCAAACAGGACGCGCCACCCAAGCCCAACCGGCCGAGTTACTAGAAACGGTTTCATAACCATACAGGCATCCATTTACATGCGACATCTTGTGGTCAGCCCGAAGGGCCACCACAAGATATGCAAATCCAAGAAGTTGTAAAATGGGTTGTAATAAAGATCAAGGAGACGAACAATGTACCAATTGTTGAAGCCTTATAATAGTAATTGGGTCCTTTTGGGCGCCATTTGCCTGTTGATGGTCGCGTTCTTATTCGGTTGTGACCAAGAGATGGGATCCCAGAAGACGGTAACGAAAGATCCCGGACAAGATGCAAAGAGACCTTCCGGGATCGCTACCGAGGATACACATCCGAAAACCTCTCCCGAATCCAAATCCGATTCCAGGGAGACAGCATCCTCGGAGAAAAAGGTTGAGCTTGACTCATGTGACGGGGAAAACAAGGTTACAGTCTCAAAAGACCTCACCGGCCAGCCCCTGGCACATGCCCTGTTGGACCAATGGAAACGTGATCACCCGGACCGCGATTGGGTGGCCGAAGAAAAGAGGGCGCACGCCTTCAAACCGCCGGCGGACAACTCGGATCTGCTCAAGGGCGATCAGGGCAAGGGGCATGCCTACGGCAACTACACCCAGCGCGACATCTTGACTTGGACCCGCGAGGCCGAGAAATTCGTGGCCGAGGGATCGCGCATCTTCCACAGTGCCGGCGAGTTAGGCAGCACTGTTGGCGTTTCCTGTGATATGTGTCATCCGCACGCCGCTAACACACACCCCGAGACATATCCCAAGTTCCAAACGCAATTGGGCCGTGTCGTGTTGCTGCGCGACATGATCGACTGGTGCGTGGAGAACCCTGTTCGCGGTAAACACCTGGATCCCGACGGACCAAAGATGCGCGCCTTGGAGGCCTACATCATGGCCCAGCGCAAAGGTGTGAAGATGAATTACGGGAAACACTGATTCCAACCTCGATGCGAGACATCGGGTTCTACCTCTGAAGCCGGAAGTTTTTTTTAGTTCGAATTCAGTCGGGGATGCTGAGCGTAAGTCCTTATCGATTATCGACTTAAGGACTTGTGGTGAGCAATACGCTCCAAAGAATCATCGCTAAAAAACAGACTCGCTTGAAATCTATCCGAAAAACTCTATCCGAACTCCGTATTGAAACAAGAGGGCGGGTAGATAGAGATCACCATCAATATCTGTTAAAATGAGGGTTGTGTTGTTTACGCCGCTTGTCAGATAGACAACTGGTTTTATACAAATAACAGTTCGAAATAACGCCTCACTGCGTGTTTATCTTTCGGGAAAATACGCTGTTTTCATGAAAAGAGATGCATTATTTTCGAACTAGGCGCGTATTATTGCGAAGAAGAAACAGACATGTCACAAGCTTTTTCTCGACGTAGTTTTATTAAGTCCATGGCGGCGGCAGGAGCGGCTGTCGCGGTTCCACAGTTGCTCCCGGGACGTGTGTTCGGAAAAGATGGAGCGGTCGTGCCCAGTGAGCGAATCACGCTGGGCGGAATAGGAGTCGGAAATAGAGGCTCTTATGTCCTCTCGCGTTTTCTGCTCAACAGCGATGTGCAAATGGTCGCCGATGCCGATTTGCAGCGCAGCCGGCGCGAACGGGTCAAGGCGATGGTGGACAAACATTATGGGAATACCGATTGCGTTATCTATCGAGAGATGTACGACGTCTTGGATCGAGACGATATCGACGCAGTTCTCATCACCACCGGTGACCGCTGGCATACTCTTGCCTCTATCCTGGCCGCTAAGGCGGGCAAGGATATCTACTGCGAAAAACCATGCAGTATGACGATCGAAGAGAGCCGGATGCTCGCCGACGGAATTGCCCGATACGGTCGAGTTTATCAAGCGGGTACGCAGCGTCGCAGTATCGAAAATTTTCAGATCGCGGCTCACCTGGCCCACAGCGGCAAGCTGGGCGAACTCAAGGAGGTTCATGCCAATATACTCGCCCCGTTGACACGAAACTCGTGGTTGCCCGCCGAACCGGAGCCTCCCACCGAAGTGTGCGATTGGAATAGATGGCTCGGTCCTTGCCCGTGGCGCCCCTACAACTCGGCGTACGTCAACAGTAAATGGCGCGGTTTCACCGATTTCCACGGCGGCGGCGTACTCGAATGGGGATCGCACACCATCGACCTCTGTCAGTATGCGGCCGGAGCGGATGATACGGCGCCGGTCGAATTTTGGGCCGACAACTATAAATTCGGTATATATCACTCCGACTGGCGAACGACCATGGCCGCCCCCAAAACGAACGTTATATACGGCCGCTATGCCAATGGCATCAAACTCGTCATGCGTGACGGTGGTTGGCAGGGCCTGGGTACCTGCAGCGTTAAATACGTGGGAACCGAAGGTTGGGTCGAGACGGGCGACAGCGGCGCGATTCGCGTAGCCCCCGATTCTCTCCGTAGTGAACTGAGCGTGGTCACCATGGCGGGCACCGATCCGATAACGCACGTGAGAAACTTCCTCGACTGCGTCAAGTCCAGAAAACTTACTCGGGCAAACGCCCTGGCTGCCGCGCAAACGCACGTCGCCGCGCACGCCGCGTATATCATGGCAACGCTGGGTCGTCCGCTCAAGTTCGATCCTAACACCGACAGCTTTAAGAACGATGCCGAAGCCGATAAGATGTGCTCGCGAGCATGGCGAGAACCGTGGCATGTTTAAAAGCGGCCGATAAAAACTTGTGGTGCGGGCTTCCAGCCTGCCTTTTGCAGACAAAATGGCCGTACTACAAATCGCTTCAAGCATCTTGGAACCTCACATACATTCAACTCCAAAAAGGACAACAGATATGCGTAACTTTTTCGCTCTCCCGATTGTGTTGGTTTGCCTGCTCGCCGCTCCGGCTTTTTGTGCCGACGATGCGGCGGCATTGTTGAAAAAGATTCAATCGCCCGAAACGCCCGATGTGGATCGGGCTAATGCCTTCGAGAAAATCGGAGACATTGCGGGCGACGATGCCGTGGCACCCTTGGCGGGCTTCCTTGGCGATAAGAAATGGTCTCACTATGCTCGTTACGCGCTACAGAAGATGGAGGGGCATCAAGCAACCGAGGCCCTTTTAAAATCGCTTGGAAGCCTGCAAGGTGACTTGAAACTCGGAGTAATTTGCTCCATCGGTCGTCGCCAAGACCCGATTGCCACCGCGCCGCTTACAAAGCTTCTCGCCGATACGGATGCAAAGCTAGCGGAGTCTGCCGCCGTCGCCCTGGGATGGATTGCAACGCCGGACGCCGCCGCGGCGCTCTCCAAGGCATTTTCCGCCGAAAAGGACTCCAAACGGCAAGTGGCGCTCGGCTCGGCATTGCTGCTGGTCGGACAACGGCTGGCGAGGAAGGGAAACTCAAAAGAGGCAGTAGCAGTTTTCGATCTCGTTCGCAACGCGGAACTCCCTAAACCTTACAGAATCGCGGCCACCCAAAACGAGATTCTCGCTCGTGGCGGCCGGGGTGTCGAGTTGATGGTCGAGCAACTGAAGACATCTGATCCTGATTTCTTCGAAACAGGATTGGCCGCTGCCCGTGTTCTCCCGGGCCAGTCGGCCACGAAAGCTTTGATTAATCTGCTCGGAAAGGAATCGTTGACCAATCGACAGGTCCTCCTGATCCTCGCCATGAAAGATCGCGGTGATAAAAGGGCTCTCCCCGCGGTCCTCTCTAAACTCAAGAGCGACTTGCCGGCCGTGAAATTGGCCGCGATTGATGCTGTTGGTGTTCTTGGCGACGCCTCTTCAGTTCCGGCGCTGCTGTCGGCCGCGCAGGGCGATGCAGCCGAAGCGTCAATCTCTTCGCTGGTTGCCTTGAAAGGTGATGACGTGAACGGGGCCTTGATGAAAGAGGCGAAAAAACCGGCAACTGCCCCGGCCGCGGTCAAGGCTCTGGGGAAACGCCGTGTGAAAGAATCGCTTGACCTGTATTTCGAAATTGCCAAGTCCGATTCGGCGGCCGCTCAAGAGGCGATTGGCGCGATCGGAAAGACGGTACCGGATGACAAATTTAGCGATCTCATCGACATGTTGAAAACGGCCAAAAACAATGCCCGCAAGGCGGCCATCCAAGACGCGATCCATTCCGCAATCATCCGTAGCACGAAGCCCGACATTTGTGCGGAAACGCTTGGGCCCATGATTTCCGACGCGCGTGGAGCCGATCGTGAGTTCCTCTTCGAACAAATCCTGACCGCGGGAGGAGCGAAAGCCGTTGAATGCATGCGGAAATTCGCGACTGGATCGGACGTGGCCCTCCAGGACGCGGCGACGAAAACGCTTGGTCGTTGGCTCTCCGCCGACGCGGGGCCGGCTCTTTTGGAAGTTGCAAATGGAAAAAGTCAATTCGCCAACCGTGCGTTGGGTGGATATATCCGCCTTTTCCGCCAGTTCGAACTGCCCGAAGAACAAAGAGTCGCAATGGCGGCCAAGGCCCTCGAGGCCGCAAGGCGACCGCAGGAACGAAACGCCGCGATCGAAGCCATGACCCGTTTCCCCTGCGTCGGGACTTATGAACTCGCTCTGGCTCAACTCGACGCGCCCGGCAGCAAAAAAGCCGCCGCTAAAGCTGTCCTCACGATCGCCCGCACTGTTCTTACCCTCGATCCCCAGAAAGGAAAGGCGGGCCTTAAGAAACTGATCGACGCGAATATCAGCGCCGATGTGACAGCCCAGGCCAAGGAACTACTCAAATAGTGAGACAGTTTGAGATCCGTTTGTAGTACCGCCTTGAGGCGGAATGTATCTTATATCGTCATAGCGTCGGAAAGATGCTGCCGCCTAGAGGTGGTTGCGCCCCGGGTTCTTTTCTTGTTAGATTTGCGTCGCAATGTCAAGTAGCCCAATCCACCGATCAACATTAATGTTATCGAACTGGGCTCGGGAATGGAGGGCGCCGAAGTGGCTGGTTGCTGCCAGTTTGCAGCCAGCAAAGTAGCATCGATGTCATCCACTCGGCCATCGTTATTGAAATCTCCTTCTGCCCAGGTTGCGTTCGACATTTTCAACCAGTTGGAAGTCAGGATGACGGCATCTTCGTTGTCGACGATCCCGTTACGGTTGGCGTCGCCGGGCAGTGGGTCGGTTACCACAAGGCTCAAAACACCATCTATTAGCAGTTGCGAAGTATCCCAAGTGCTTCCCTCGATGGTTGGTAACTGATAACTATCGAAATCGCCGGTGACTGTCACGCCGGTGAAGTCGAACAGTTGCCACATGTCGCCAGCAGAGGGCATGAAGCCGTCGTGGAGTTCAATATCGAGTTTCCCGTCAAAGCTGACATTGATACCCGTGTCGAAGGAGATGGTTGATCCCCAGACATCATCCTCAAGCCCGATGATCAACATGCCGTCTTCGTCGATGGAAAATCCAACACCGACGGTGATCCCCAATGGTGTATCAGGGCTGCCATTGTCGTCGGTATCCAGTCCGTCATAATCCCAGATGCGGAAGCTCTTGCTTGCTGTGACATATAATCCCTCGATCCTCCCATCCGGCTGAACGAAATTAGTCGTATCACTGGCCGTGGAATATGACATGCTGTGCGCACCGCGTGCATCTGCTCCTGACAAATCGGTGTTTGTCAGTGCGGCACCGAAAAAATTGGCGTCGGTGAGGTTCGACCCCGCAAAATCCGAGTCCGTAAGGTCATTTAGGACGAAAAGCCAACCGGACAGATCCATATATCCTAAGCCGATTCCAACCATATTGGTTCTTATGTTATAATTATTGTTTGCAGGGTCATAACCATCTTTGTAGCTATATGTCGACTCGAATTGCTCTTGGGTGAAGCCAATAGCTGCGGTGAAGTTGGCCCCGACAATCTTAGCATCTTCGAAATTCACGTTGGTAAGGTTCTTTCCAGCAAAATCCCAGCCGGTTAGGTCGTTGTCGCACAAACTGACTCCTGTCAGTTCGCCGTTGACATAACTAGCAGTCGACTCAAATTGCGCCCGCGTGAGGTCGAGATTGGTCTCCCCATCATAGTTGTTTCCTATAGTCCCATTGAAGTTAGCTCCTTTAATCGTGGCCCCATTCAGATCCACGTCGGCGAGCATAGAATTTTCGAAATTGGCATCGGTGAGGTTCTTTTTAGCAAAATTCCAACCGATTAAGTTGAAACCGGCCAAGCTGATCCCATTTAGGTCGCCATTGACATAACTGGCCGTCGACTCTAATTGTGCACGAGTTAAACGGCCACTGACCGTTGAAGAAAAGCTGGCACCGACAATTGTGGCACCAGTCATATCTGTATCGGTAAACGAAGCATTGTAGAAATTGGTATCGGTGAGATTTGCCCATGACAAGTTCGCTTCAGTTAGTGTGGCGTGTTCAAAATGAGCCTCTGTAAGGTTCGTCCCCGTCAGATCTGCATTGGTGAGATTGGATCTAAGGAAACTGGCACCGACAAGGTTCTTTCCAGCAAAATCCCAGCCGGTTAGGTCGTTGTTGCACAAACTGACTCCAGTCAGTTCACCGCTGGAATAGCTAGCTGTTGACTCGAAATGTGTTTGGGTAAAGCCGCGATCTGTTATTGCATCGAAGTGTGCCCTGACAATTGTGGCACCAGAGAAGTCTACGGCATTGAGTGTGGTGGCACTGAAACGGGCATTGGTGAGATTGGCCCCAGAAAAGTCCACTTCAGTTAGTGTGGTGTCAGAGAAATAGGTGCCGTTGAAATTTGCCCCGTAAAAATTGGCGCCGTTAATCGTGGCGTGCTCAAAATCCGCTCTGGCAAGGTTCGCCCCCGAGAAATCGGTATGGGTGAGAATAGCACGCTCGAAATCGGCCTGCGTCAGATTCGCCCCTAAAAAAACTGTACGGGTGAGATTCGCTTTCCTGAAATTGGCGTAGGTGAGGTCTGCTCCCGAAAAATTGGCGTCCGAAAGCATGGCCACCAAAAAATCTGTAGCGTATAGGTTCTTCCCCGCGAAGTTCCATCCTGTCATATCGTTGTCGGTCAAGTCGACTCTGGATAGTTCACCGGTGATATAACTGGCCGTTGACTCGAATTGCTCACGGGTAAAACCTCTATCGGTCGTTGAAACAAATTCCGCTCCGGCAATCGTGGCTCCCGAGAAGTCCGCGTTGGTGAGCGTAGCATTCTGTAAACGAATATTGTTGAGATTTGCTCCCGATAAGTTTGCTTCGGTGAGGGTGGCGCCAGCGAAATTGTTGCCGATTAGATTTGTTTCCGAAAGATTTGCTCCAGCAAGGTTAGCGCCGTTGAAACGGGCATTGATGAGAGTCGCACCCATCAAGTCAGCGTTAGTGAGTGTGGAGCCGTTAAAATAGGCGCCAGCAAGGTTTTTTCCGGTAAAATTCCAGCCGGTCATGTCGTTATCGATGAAGATGATTCCTGCCAGTTCACCAGTTGCGTAGTTTGCCGTTGACTCGAACTGAGCACGGGTAAAACCTTTGCTGGTCGTTGACCTAAGGTTCGCCTCGGTAATCGTGGCATTTGTCAGATCTGCGTTCAAAAGCTTAGTCCTGTATAAATTGGCATCGGTGAGATTCGCGCCTGAAAAAGATGCGTCTGTAAGGTCCATCTCCGAAAAATCCCAGCCGGTCAAATCGTTGTTTGCCATACCAATTCCAGCTAGATTGTACTTCTCGTAACTCTCAGTCGACTCTAGCTGCTCACGTGTAAAGCCGATGGCCGAGTTGAAATTGGCCCCAGTGATTACGGTGCTAGAGAAGTCTACACAGGTGAGGTTCGCCCCCGAAAAATCGGCGTCGGTAAGTGTGGAACGATCAAAATGACCGCCAGCAAGGTTGACGCCCATAAAGTTTGCGTTAGCGATTATGGAGTATTTGAAATCAGCCGAGTTGAGATTCTTTCCGGCGAAATCCCACCCGGTCAGGTCATTGTTGCCCAATAATATTCCAGTTAATTCACCATTTGCATAGTTGGCCGTAGATTCGAATTGTGCCCGGGTGAAACCTCCTTCGATCGTTGAGTAGAAGTTGGCTCCGGCAATTGTGGCCCCCGAGAAGTCCACGTCAGCGAGCCTGGAGTGTTGAAAACCTGCATTGGTGAGGTTCTTGCCTGCAAAATTCCAGCCGTCCAACTGGTTGTGGCCCAAGTCGACTCCACTCAGTTCGCCTGTTGAGTAACTGGCCGTAGATTCGAATTGTGCCCGGGTGAAGCGGCCCCAGCTCGTTGAGTTGAAGTTAGCCCCAGTTATTATGGCTCTCGTCAGGTCCGCGCCGGACAAAGTGGCGTATGAGAAATTGGCATTGGTGAGATTTGCACCCGAAAAATCGGCGTCATTGAGTCTGGCGTCGAGGAGGTAGGCGTCGGTGAGATCGAATCCAGACAGATAGGCTTGGTCAAGATTCTTGCGAAGAGCCGACATGCCAGGGCAGGGCGTAAGCCCGACGCCGTCGACGCAGACGGTTGTCGAAGGTTGCTTGCCTTGTGACGGATCGCTGGGATTTATCCATTCCCACTGGTAGATGTCGGCGTGCAGTGCGGGGGTCAGGATAACTGATAGTAAGAGGGTGGCAATGAAAATGATGTGCGATTGATGTAGATGTGACATGGGACTGAGTTCCAGGGTAAAGCAAATTACTTACCAACAGTACACCAGGGGGGATGATAAGCCTCGTGGGTTGGATTATTACCAACTCAATTTTCTATGTCAAGGTTGATTTATCCACATGCGCCTCGACGGAATAGCTTGATAACTGGCCGAAAAACAACTTGCCCTGATGACTTGCAAGCACAGTCCGCGGTGCATTCACCACGAGAACATGATAAAATCATGTTTTATCCCACATCCCCCGACCGACCGGCCGGTCGCCGGTCGTTTGTCGCCTGCCCTTAAGCGGAGAACACTTTTAATGAGAATCTGTCTGTTTGCGCTTCTGCTGCTTTTTCTGCCAATTGCCACGTCACTCCAGGCCGCCGACAACTGGAACCAGTTTCGCGGGCCCGGCGGCGATGGGCAGGCCGCTTCCGTAGCGTTACCGCTTGAGTGGGACGATGCCACGGGGAAGGGCATTGCATGGAAGACGGCCATACATGGCAAGGCGTGGTCTTCGCCCGTGGTTTGGGAAAATCAGATCTGGATGACTTCGGCCACCGAGGACGGCCGCAAGTTGTATGCGATTTGCGTGGATGCGAAAAGCGGCAAAATCGTACACGACATCACGGTCTTCGATATCCCCTCGCCCATGTTCTGCTACCCGTACAATAGCTACGCCAGTCCCACGCCGGTGGTCGAGGAGGGGCGGCTGTGGGTCAGCTTCGGCAGCGCCGGTACGGCCTGTATCGATACGTCGACGGGCAAGACCATCTGGTCGCGCCAGGATATTGAGTGTGATCATCATCGCGGGCCGGGATCCTCGCCCATCATTGACGGGGATTTGATGTTCATCAATTTCGACGGTTTCGATGTCCAGTTTGTAATTGCGTTGAACAAAAACACGGGCAAGACGGTCTGGAAAACCGACCGTACGATCGACTACGGTAGCGACAACGGCGATATGAAGAAGGCCTATTGCACGTCCAAAGTGATCGAGCTCAACGGACGTCGCCAGCTTATCAGCCCGGCCGCGGTGGCCACTGTGGCATATGATCCTGCAAACGGCAAAGAGCTCTGGACCCTCTATCATGGTGGATTCAACGCCGCCGCGCGACCGCTATATAACCACGGCAAGGTGTTCATTACCACGCAAGGCGGTCTCTGCCTTGTTGCCGTGCGGCCCGACGGCAGCGGCGACGTGACCAAGACGCACGTTGCCTGGAACTGTCGCAAGGCCACGCCTACGCGACCTTCGCAGGTGATTGTCAAGGACCATCTCTACATGGTCAACGACAATGGTATCGTTTCCTGTCTGGATATAAAAACCGGCAAACCCGCCTGGACCCACCGCATGGGCGGCCGCCACAGCGCGTCGCCAATCCACGCCGGCGGCCGCATCTACTTCTTCGAAGAGGACGAAGGGCTTACGCGTGTGATCGAAGCCAATCCCAAGAAGTTCAAGTTGCTGGCGGAGAATAAGCTGGAAATCGGCTGCATGGCCTCGCCGGCCGTAATCGACGACGCTCTGATCATCCGTACAAAGACGCACCTTTATCGGATTGAGAGGGCAGAGGGCGGAGGGCAGAGGACAGAAATGCCGAATGTCGAAATCAGAATGAGGAAAGAATGACAGAATGATCAATGTCCAAATGTTCAATGATCAATGATCAATGATCAATGATCAAATCCGAAATCCGAAATCCTAAGTCTGTAGTCTGAAGTCTTATGTCCTAAGTCCTACGTCTCATATCCCCAATATATAACGCTGCGCCCGTTCGACCACCTTGGGATCCTTGCTGATCTTGGTTACTTTTTTCAGGGCCTTGGTGAATTCTTCTTTGTTGGGCGTTCGCAAAAAGCGGTGGTGGGCCAGGTCGGCTATGGTCTCGCATGCGGTCTGGTTCAAGGCCCGGTCGTCCAGATATGGTACTACCCAGCGGAGAGTCTCGATTGTGCGCACCGTGGCGGCGCGTTGCAGTATGAGTTGCCGTTGCGGATCGGCTTGGGCGAGCTTCATGGCGTCTTGCAGCATGGCCAGCGTTTGGGTCGGCGGGCGTTTGCTCTCGAGGGTGATAACGCGGACATAGGCACGAAGGGCCCATGTGCGATGCTGCTTGTTTTGAGTTTGTTTGACCATTGCAAGCAGATGGTCGGCCACCGAGTTGTCGGGCCAATTGCACAAGGCGCGGACGCCCGCGTCCTGAAGCTTGGGGTTGCCGCTTTTGATTGCCGCTTCGACGGTCTTGTATGAATCCGAGCTACCCAGTCGGCCGGCCACCGGCAGCAAGAGGCATTTGCCCTCTTCGTCCGCCTTGGTCAGCACGGCCAGTACGGGCGCCGCTCGCTTGTCGGGATCCTCGATATTGTTGCACACCAGCAGGATGGTTTTCTCGATTTCGTCGCGGTGCTTGCCTTTGGGTGTTTTTGATAAAAGAGAAATCAGCTCCGGCACGTCCTTGGGTGAGGCCAGGCTGCGCAAACCTTCGATGGCCGGTCCGTGGCGGGCGGCATCGGCTTGGCCGGCCTCGGCCAGCAGGGCGGGCACGGCCACGACCGATTCGCGTTTGCACAGTACTTTAATCAACGCGAGGCGGGTGGATTGATCGGCTGCTTTCATGGCGTCCAGAATGGCATGGTCGACTGCCTTGCCCGGCAGTGTGGCCAACGACAGCTTACCGGCCTCAGCGATGTTTTCTGGGCAAGACAGTTCGCCCACCAAAAGCGGCACGTTATCCACACCGCCGACTT
>JAFGTN010000595.1 GCA_016934075.1 Pirellulales bacterium | reverse complement strand
CGAGCGCGCGGCTATCCTGGGTAACGGTCACCGCCTGGAAATCGCCAAGGCGCTGGGCCAGGCCGATCCGTCCGTGTCGCGTTTGGCGGAATCTCATCCACAAAACTCCAGCCACAATATATCAAGAACGCCCGCGGAAGAATTGATTTCGCTCGATACCGCCATGGCGCGTCACATCCAAGCCGCTTTGACGCATACAAGAGGTCGCATCGAAGGCCCCACCGGCGCTGCTCGAATTCTCGAAATTAATCCTCACACGCTCCGGGCGCGAATGAGGAAGCTGGGGATTGATTGGAAGAATTATCGAGAATGAAAAGAGGCAGAACTATTTATCATCAGTAGCGTGTTTACCCTTCAGGTAAACACGCCCAAGACACCGCCGCAGTATATCAAACCGCAAAACGGTTTTTGTGCCACTAAGCCCCAACTGAGGCTTAAATTAACACCTGGTTAACTCCCTGCTGACCAACCCTGTGCGCCTGGTTTATAAACCCCGCGCTAACCCCGTCACCCCCTCTCACGTCGTTCCCTAACCCCAATCCAAACAACAACTTCCGCACCCCATACCCCACCAACGTCAAACGTTCGAAACCCCAAAATCGTATCTCCTTGCCACATAACAACTTAAGAATTTGCATGTCGCAAAGCGCAACTCATGCAAATCACCATATAACGCCTAACTACAAACCTCAAGACAATTTATGGCCACCAAGACACACCCTCGAAATACAAAAAAACAAAAAACCGCCCCACAACCCCAGCCGTGACGCAAATCAACGCATTCTCGCGAAATGGGAACAATTTTCGCCGCGCCTGAAAATGATCCGAAAAGCCAGTAGCTCCACCCACGGGACGAATCAAAAAAACTTCATCAACTCGTCCACGAAAATCTGGTGTCCTCGGTCGTCCGGGTGGTTGAAGCCGTTTTTCAGTAAGGTGGTGTAGGGAATTCCGACTTTGTAAAGATGTTGCCAAACGCGGGCGGCGTCGGCCAGGCCGACCTGTTTTTCTTCGGCTATCTCGCGCAGTGTTTGGCAAGCCAGGCGGCGGTCGATGCCCCGGCAGTCCTTCATGCCCATCGATCGCGGCCACATGAAGTGGGGCGTAATCAGGATCACCTCGGCGCCGATGCCGCGAATTCGGTCGATGGCCTGGTAGTAATTCTTCCGCATAATGTCGGGCGAAAATCCCATGTCGTTGACGAACTCGATGACCACCAGGTCGGGCTTCTTCTGCAGCACATCCTTGTCCAGATTCGGCAACCGCCCCATGGAGTTGGAACCGCCTATGCCGGCATTGAAGAACTCGATTTTTGCCCGCGGATACTTTTTCCGCAGAGCGATGATCGTGGCGTCGGGGAAACGAGTCTCGACCCGACTGGCATCGCCGCCGCAGGTAACGCTGTCGCCCCAGAAACCGACCAGCAGTTTCTCGCCCGCTTGCAGCTTGGCGCGTGCTTTGGCTACCCGCGACGCTTTTTTCGCCGATTCCTGGGCCGTGGGTGCCGGCAGTGCGGGACCGATGGGGAAGATGTCACCCGCTTTGAGCTCCGCGGCATTATAACGCACAAACACGTTGGCCAATGCCAGGCAACCCTCGTCCGCGCCGGCCGGATGCGGGCAGGTGGTGGCCTCGCCGCCCTTGCGTAGCGAAACCGTACCGTTGGCCGCGACCTGAATCGTATCCAGGCGGCAAGTGCTGAATTTGTAGTCGATCGCCACGACCTCGTCGGCCGCTATTCGCCCGCCTGCCACACGCCCGAGCATACCCCACGTTTCGTCGACCAGATAGTCCTTGCCTTTTTCGTAGGTCGTATCGCCCGAGACGCTGCGCACTACGACCGAACCCGGCGTCATGCAGCCGGGCAAGGTGATGCCCGCGCCGATGACGCGCCGCAACCGCGTCCCATCCCTCCAACCCTGGGGCTTTACACTCGCGAGTTTGTGCTTCTCGCCGCGGACCTGTTCGACCTTGTTGGGGGTGAGCTCCAACAGCACGGGCTTTCGCACATGAACCGTTTTCCCGCCCACCACGCACTCGCCGGGCTCGAATCGTAGAGTAAACTTGCCGACCGGCACGATCTTGGGGGCAACCTTGTCTATCGCCCTGTTATCCGCCGCTTGTGCTCCGACACCGGCTGTCCATATAAAAACCAAGGTGCCAAACATTGCCACCGAGAAGTATCTGACCATATTTTGTCTCATAGATATTCACATCTCCATCTTATTTTCTCGTTAGAGATTGCCCAACAGTGCTTAATTACGAAGTGTCCATTGTCAAACAGCGACGGGGCCGAGTCAATAATCGTTGCATATATTTACAATTTATCGGCTCCGAAGGAACTTCATGTGTGGCACCCAATAACCTAAAGGCTTTTAAAAACGCGTTCTTAGATACTACCCCCCCGTTGGACGAATCACTTTTTTACCGTTTTATCGTTGAAAACATTATAGATATAGTGGAAACTTAGGTGACTCAGGGGCGGCCGATAAATAACTTACCGGTTATCCTCTCGTTTGCTCGTAAAAGGTTGTTGTATGGCCCGATATGCGTTAACTATTTTTTTAAGCTCGTTTTTGCTTTTCCAGGTTCAACCCTTGATCGGCAAGTTCATCTTGCCGTGGTTCGGCGGTAGTCCGGCGGTTTGGACGACATGTATGTTGTCCTTCCAAGTGCTTTTGCTGGTGGGCTATTCATACGCGCATTTTATCGCCGGATGGTTGACACCGCGGCGGCAGGGGCTGTTGCATATATGTCTTCTGACGGCCTCGATTGCGGTTCTGCCGATAATTCCCGAGGATACCTGGAAACCAACCGGCAGCGAGTGGCCCACCTGGCGGATCATGTGTCTTTTGAGCGTATGTATCGGTGGCCCCTACCTGATGCTTTCGTCGACTGGCCCGTTGCTGCAGAGCTGGTTTTCGCGGACCCATGCGGGCCGTTCACCGTATAGGCTCTACGCGTTGTCGAACGTCGGTTCGCTTTTGGCATTGATCAGCTATCCGTTTGTCTTCGAACCGGCATTGCGGCTGGCCCAGCAGGCATGGGGTTGGTCGATTGCATATATCGTCTTCACCTTTCTATGTGGTTTTTGCGCGGTTTCGGTGATGCGCCTGGGTGGCGCGGCAATTGCCGAAGAGCCCGAAGATTCGGGCTCGAAAGAATCCGAGAAAGATATAAGCCCGCCCGAGCCGCCCTGCCGCATCGACCAGTTGCTATGGTTGGCCCTGGCGGCGTGCGGATCGGTTATCTTGCTGGCCACGACCAACCAGCAATGTCAGGATGTGGCCGTGGTACCGTTTCTCTGGGTGTTGCCGTTATCGCTTTACCTGGTGACGTTCATCATCTGCTTCGACAGCGAGCGGTGGTATGTCCGCCCCTTGTTTCTTTTGTTATTGGTTCCTGCCATAGCCGGGGCATATTGGGTATTGTCTTCCGGAGCCGATGCGGATTTCCCCTTGCTGATTCTCGTCTATTCGGCGACCATGTTCGTTTGTTGCATGGTCTGCCACGGAGAACTGGTCAAGCTGAAACCCCAGCCGCGGTATCTGACCAAGTTCTATCTGATGATAGCGGCCGGCGGGGCCTTGGGGGGAGTGCTGGTTACGCTGGGCGCGCCGTTGGTATTTACCGACTATCTGGAATATCCTCTAGGCCTCGTGGCCTGTTGTATGTTGATGTTGGTGTGCGTGTACCGCGACCCCCATTGGATCTTGTACCGAGGCAAGCCGATTGGGGCCTGGGCCGTGTTGATGATACTATTATCCCTAATGTGCGTTGCTTTCTGTATCCAAGCCTTTGACTATCCCAGTACAATAATCGCCACAAGCCGCAATTTCTACGGCAAGTTGCGGGTAATCGAGTATCTGGATGATTACGACAAGGCATACTACTCGCTACAGCACGGATGTATCGTGCACGGGGTCCAATTCCTCGAACAGCCTTGGCGAAGCCTTCCCACGTCTTACTACGGGCCCGAAAGCGGCGCGGGCCTGGCCGTGCAATTCCACCCGCAACGCGAGGAAGACGGCATGGGTGATGCACCCCTGAAGATAGGCGTGATCGGCTTGGGGGTGGGCACCATGGCGGCCTATGGCTTACCGGGTGATACGATTCGGTTCTACGATATCAATCCCGATGTTATCCGGATGGCCGACGAACACTTTTCCTACTGCAAATACAGCGAGGCCGACGTGGACATCGTGCTCGGTGACGCCCGAATTTCCCTCGAACGGGAAATACAAAACGGCGAGTCCCAAAAGTTCGACGTGCTCGTGGTAGATGCTTTTAGCAGCGATTCCATCCCCATGCATCTCTTGACGCTCGAAAGTTGCGAGCTTTACTGGAAACACCTTAAGGAAGACGGCATCTTGGCAATCCACATCTCCAACAGGCATATAGACCTCGAGCCGCTGGTCCGCGGTCTGGCGGACGAGATCGGATACGAGGCCGCTTTGTTCGATAACGATGACGACGATGAGCAAGGTGTCGACTCGTCTACCTGGGTGCTGGTAACAAATAATCGAGAGTTTCTGGAAGACGAGGAAGTCAAAAAACACAGACTCGAATGGCCCAAGGATGCCCGCGCGCCGGTAGTGTGGACCGACGATTTCAGCAATCTGTTCGAATTGCTCATTTGGGATTGATGGGGCGGACTTGGACTTGGGAAAAAACCAAGGTTTTATCTCTCGGTGCTACGTGGATGCATAAGGTATGTGGGGCATGACAATCTCCTCCTGAGTCCTCAGTATCCCCCTCTAAAGGTGATCTGCCGTATGACCATGGGGCATAATATTAAGCTATACTAGTACTGCGTAACATCGTAATTGTTGGCCACCCATCACTTTCGGTGCATACAGCTCTAGCAGATCATGGCTCAAAGCACATAGCCCAGGCCCAATATAAATAGTATTGAAACGTGCAATTCAAGTTCACAAAAGAGATTACCTTATGCTCCGATATGCATTGACAATCTTCCTAAGTTCGTTTCTGCTTTTCCAGGTCCAACCGCTGATCGGCAAATTCATTTTGCCGTGGTTTGGCGGCAGTCCGGCGGTTTGGACGACTTGCATGTTGTCGTTCCAGGTGCTCTTGTTGGTGGGCTATTCGTATGCTCATTTTATCGCCGGTTGGCTGTCGCCGCGGCGGCAGGGGATCTTGCACATCGTGCTTCTGGCGGCCTCGCTGATAGTTCTGCCGATCATTCCGGAGGAGACATGGAAGCCGACGGGCAACGAGTGGCCGACATGGCGGATCATGTGTCTTTTGAGCGTATGTATCGGCGGGCCGTATCTGATGCTCTCGTCGACGGGGCCGTTGTTGCAGAGTTGGTTTTCGCGGACCTGCCCGGGCCGATCGCCCTATCGGCTTTACGCGTTGTCCAACTTAGGCTCGCTGATCGCCTTGGTCAGCTACCCTTTTGCCTTCGAACCGCTGCTGAGGCTGACCGACCAGGCTTGGAGTTGGTCGATAGCCTATATGGTGTTCGCCGTTTTGTGCGGTGTTTGTGCCGTTTCGGTTGTTCGTTTGGGTAGCGTGGCCGCTGCCGCTCCCGCTCGCGAGTCCGCGGGAGCCGGAAACGACATTGAGTCGCCCTCCCGCTCGGATCAACTGCTTTGGCTTGCCCTGGCGGCCTGCGGATCGGTTATCCTGCTGGCTACGACCAACCAGATGTGCCAGGAGGTGGCCGTGGTACCGTTTCTGTGGGTGTTGCCGTTATCACTTTACCTGGTGACGTTCATCATCTGCTTCGACAGCGAGCGCTGGTATCGCCGCTCGTGGTTTGGGGGCGCGTTGTTGCCGATCTTGGTCGCACTCTGGTATGTACGTTATGCCGGGGCCGAAGTTCCGTTTATGCTGCAGATAGTCTTCTTTTCGGGCGCGATATTTGTCTGCTGCATGATCTGTCATGGCGAATTGGTCAAGCTGAAGCCCCATCCGCGCTATTTGACGAAGTTTTATTTGATGATTGCGGGCGGCGGAGCATTGGGTGGAGTATTCACCACGCTGATTGCGCCACTGTTGTTCACGGATTACTCAGAATACAATCTTGGCTTGGCGGCCTGCTGTTTATTATTACTGGCGTGCGTCTATCGCGATCCACTCAGGATACGTTCCCACGGCAAATCCGTTTGGTCACGGTTTGGCTCGGTTACAGTCATCATCGCATTGCTGATCATCCTCGTTGTCCAGTCCTTCACCTGCTCGAGTAAAGTTATTGCCGGAAGTCGCAACTTTTATGGTACGCTACGGGTAACAGAATCTGCGGACGATTACCATAAACCTTTTTATTTACTTCGGCACGGCAGTATTTTGCACGGTTTTCAGTATCTTGGGGAAAAATGGCGCCATCAACCTACTTCGTACTATGGGCACAAGAGCGGAGTGGGGCTGGCCATGCGACTCCACCCGCGGCGGTTCAGCGGCGGCATGGAAAATTCGCCATTATATATCGGAGTAATCGGCCTGGGTGTCGGCACGATTGCGGCCTACGGTGAGCCCGGCGATAAGATTCGCTTCTATGAAATTAATCCCGACGTTATCCGTATGGCCCACGAGCACTTTTCCTACTGCAAAGATAGCGAGGCCGATGTGGACATCGTATTGGGCGATGCCCGCATCTCGCTCGAACGTCATCTGCGCGACCATGGTTCCGAACAATTCGATGTGCTTGTGGTGGATGCTTTCAGCAGCGATTCCATCCCCATGCACCTCTTGACGCGGGAATGCATGGATCTCTACCGTCAGCACCTCAAGGAAGATGGCATCTTGGCAATCCACATCTCCAACAGGCATATCGATCTAGAACCGCTGGTCCGCGGCCTGGCGGACGAATTCGGATACCAGTCCGCCACAATCGAAAACGATGACGACGATGCGCAGGGCATCGACTCGTCTACCTGGGTACTGGTAACAAGCAACCAAGATTTTCTGGCTGAAGAAGAAGTTGAAAAACACATATCCGACTTGCCCGAAGATGCCCGCCCGCCGGTAGTGTGGACCGACGATTTCAGCAATCTGTTCGAGTTGCTCAAGTGGGATTGATGGGGCGACTTTTCGTTTGCAAGAGACGGACAGCTAGGACGTGTGCTTTGTGCTGGGGTTGCGGGCGGGCGTTTAGGCCGGTTGGTCTTGTTTGCTTTAGTAATTACCAATAATTGTTTGACATCATCACGGTAAATTGATATAAGAAAGTGGCGACAATAATATATTGTTTTATCCCTTGGTCTTCTGAACTTGGAGGGTACTGTGATGAAAGCTTGTATGAAAGCGACAGCCCTTGTCGTAATAGCCACTTACTGTTTAGCGTTGGGCCAAGTGAGGGCGGATACAACCTGGAACGTCGCAGACGATTTCGACTGGACGAACAACCCTAACGGGGATTGGTCGTATGGATACCATGCCGCCGGTTTACCGGATAGCACTCAGGGTGTTTTTGTACTGTTCGACGGTTATACTCACACTTTCCTCCCCTCAGAACCGCTTGTCGGACATTGCCGGACGACTGTCATAGATCCCAACCTGACTTTAAATCCCACAGCTACGGCGTACACGAACTGGGGAATCACATGGGATCCAGGCGAGCTTTCCATTGGTACTTACCCCAGCGACTCGAATTCGGTGGGCGCGGGAGCCCGATGGACGGCGCCATCCGCGGGAAGCTACAGTATCGCCAGCACATTCATACAGAACCAAATCCCTGGCACTTCTATGCCTGTTTATGTCTATCACAACAACACACCTCTGTTTAGCGGCGAGACCGGTGACGGCGTGGGCTCCTCTACCAGCTTCAGCAATCCGATAGTGGTAATGGCGGTCGGCGACACTATCGATTTCATCTCTCACGGTGGCGCGCACGTTGAACTGCGAGCCGAGATTGCCAAGGTGCCTGAGCCGTCGGTGTTGGCTTTGCTAGGTCTTGGCGCGCTTTGCCTGGTTGGGCTGTCGCGATACTGACGCGGCCGACCTTCAACTTATCCCACCCTAAAATGCAGACGCGGATATTATTGTGGGGGCGATTCAAATCGGTCTCATAGTGGCGTTTTCTTGCGATCTCAAACCGATTCGGCTGAAACCGCTGAGCGCGGCATGAACACCGCTTGAATCGCCCCACCAGTCGGAAATACGACTACAGCCAGATGGTTACCAACTCCTTCCATCACGCTTCTGGATGAAATTGCCATCGCCCATCGGATCATCACTTACACCGTAACCGTCACGTAAACGCAACGGGTCGGCGTCCTCGGCAACAAGGCTCTCTATTGCGACATCGACACACGAGCCGTCTCGGAGCTGCTGCCGTTCTTGAATCTGGTCGTCACCGGAGCCGTCCTTCAACTGCGTCTGCAATTGGTCCCGAATGGGACCATCCCCATCGCAAGAATCGCAAGAACCGTCTTGTAGTTGCTGCCGGTCTTGAATCGGACCGTCGCCGGAACCGTCCTGCAATTGCGCCTGTTCCACAACCACAGCGTCGTCCTCGCACGAGCCGTCTCGGAGCTGCTGCCGCTCTTGAATCGGACCATCACCGTCGCCGGAGCCGTCCTGCAACTGCGTCTGCAATTGCTCCCGAACGGGGCCATCTCCATCGCACGAACCGTCTCGCAACTGCAGTTGCAGTTGCTCTTGGAGAGGATCGCACTCCATAACACATTCACCGGCTTGCACACATTCCTGCGCTTGGACCGGTTCGGCAACCGGGCCGCAACATAGATCGGCGGCAAGCAGCTCGCGCCTCTCCAGTCTCTCCACCTTGAGATTTCGTCCCCAATTAGGTCGTTTCACGTTCATTTAACCATCCTTTCTCGATGTCAGTTCTTGCCCTTAAGTATGATCACAGTAAGAACACAACTTCTTACTGGACTTTTGCAAAAGTCCAGTTTTTACATTAAAAAATAGTAACCCTGCATCAATTGCTCGCATCGTGAACCAGATTGGGCTCCGTTGAGAAAAGTTCGCGACGAATCCCGCGACAATCCCATCAGGTGCGAAGAATATGCGACACTGATCGGTAGCAAGATTCATGCCAAGGTGGAACATCATGTGGAATTGGGATATCTCACCTCGATGAAACCGGGAATGTATAAAGTCCAATGTCGACCAAGAGTACCACAGGTGCTAGCTGCAAGTGTCTCAAAAGTGTTTCACGAGGATCTTTCTTGAAACACGTTGCACACAAGAAGTGATTTCATGACACCACTGTACTTTCTTAAAAAACGGCACTTAGGTCAAGAAATGGAAAAGATGCGGAGCGCTTTACAGGTCGTCGAGTCCGAGCTCTTTGAGACGTCGATAGAGGGTGGCTCGGCTTACTCCGAGGAGAGTTGCCGCACGAGTGCGGTTACCTCGCGACCATTTGAGGGCCGCCGTGACGCGGTCCATTTCATCGGTGCCCAGCTCATCGGCGGCAGTTGCCGGACGGAATTCGAGCAGTTCCGGAGGGAGATCGTGCGGCTGGATTGTCGCTGCCCGGCTACGAACCACGGCATATTCCAGCACGTTTCG
>JAFGTN010000594.1 GCA_016934075.1 Pirellulales bacterium | reverse complement strand
GGTTCCAGCGACGAACCCTCGCCGGTGACCTCTTCCAAAACAGTCCGTAACTCGCTGTTTTCGGCAATCGACTTGGTCGCATCGAAGCGGACCTTGAGTTCGTTTCCTACTGTGCGCGCCAAGAGCTTGGCCACGAATTCGTTTGTCTTCAAGGCCCTGTCAGTAAGCGCTTTTTCCGAATGACTCAATGCCGCGCTGAATCCCCACAAAGCGAAAGCGAATACAACCAGCATTAACAGTGCCGGTCCGATCGCGCCCAACAGCATCATGGGCCGCCGAGCCTTGCGTGCGTCGCGGGCGTCCAATTCGCTCAGCACCGCCTGGACGTTGGGAAAGCGATCCTCCGGCTTTGCAGCCAGGCAACTGTCGACGATCTCATGCAGATCGCTGTCGACGCCCGCAAGCTGGCGGTGCTCGGTGGGCAAAGGCGCCTTACGGATCGACCGGCAGTAGAGATTCAGCCGTTTCTGAAGGTCGGAAGTATGTTCGAGCTTGTTGACGAGTTCACTCGAGCGGTGCGGCGGGTGACCGGTCAACATGCAATACAGGACGGCTCCCAATGCATATACGTCCCAACGCGCATCGGGCGCTTCGTTCAGACGAGCCTGTTCGGGTGCCATATAGAACAGTGTGCCAAGCGAGGGTATCTGTTCGTGGGAAAGACGCGATTGGCCGAAATCGGCCAGACGCGGGTGTCCGTCCTGGTCGAGGAGAATGTTGGCTGGTTTCAAATCGCAATGCAAGACGCCCTTGTCGTGAGCGTGCACAAGACCGATCGCCACTCCGCGGAAGATGTCGACCGCCTCGTCGACCGATAGTGGGCCCTGTCGAAGCCGCTCGGCAAGCGAGCCGCGCTCGATATATTCCATGATGTAATATGGGGGTTCGGCATTCCAGCCGACGCTGAGCAACTGAACGATGTAGCGGTCCGAGAACAGAAACGAGAGCTTTTCGACCTCGCGGGAAAGCAGCGACCAGTCCAGTCCACCGCGGTGGGTGTAGAACTTGATCGCCACGCGGCGGCCCGTGTTTCGTTCGACCGCAACCCAGACCTCGCCATAAGCGCCCACGCCCAGGCATCGCTCGGCGTCGTATCCCGGCAGATCCAGCGGCGGCCGTTGGCGATTCAGGCTGATTTCCTGTGCGCGGCGCCGTTCGGGCCCATCCTGGTGTTCGGTTGCTTCGGTACTCATTCTGGTAGTATAACAAGTCGCAACTGGTAGCACAGCCGCCCCCGGCTGTGATTGAACAATTGTCAGCGGCGGGGCTTGGCCACGAGCGGCTCGGAATCAGATGAAAAATCACCCACCCGCGGCCTTACGTATCTACCCCAAACTCCCCTGTGGTAAGACGACATTTTGCGGTTCCCCACGTAAAAATGCCTTGAGGTTGTCGATGGCAATTTGAATTTCCCGGTCCCATGCCGCCCGTGTTGCCGAGCCGATGTGGGGTGTTACGACACAATTCTTCGCCGACAGTAAGGGGTGATCTTTGGGGGGCGGTTCTACAGATAGAACATCAAGACCCGCTCCGGCTATTCTGCCGCTATTGAGCGCGTCGGCCAGGGCTGCTTCGTCAATAAGCGCGCCGCGGCTGGTGTTGATCACAAACGCGTCGGGCTTCATAAGTGCTAGCCTTCGACGGTCGACAAGTCCCCGATTTGCATCACTTAAAGGGCAATGCAAACTGACCACATTGCTTTGTTTGAAAAGGGTGTCCAACTCGACGAAGTTAACGCCTGGAGACGGATCTTTTCGAAATGGATCGTGTGCAAGGATGTCCATTCCAAATGCCATGGAAAATTTGGCCATAGCCTGGCCGATACGGCCGAAGCCGACAATTCCCATCTTCATGCCGTGCAACTCTATCAACGGTTCGCCGTTAAAGAGCATGTTCACGCATTCGGTGTATCGATCATTGCGGCAATTGTGCGAAATCGTGTCGATGCGTTGCGTCAGGTTCAATAGATGGGCGAACGCCATTTGCGCAACTGACAGCGTGGCATAGTCGCTGACATGGGTTACCACGATGCCCTGCTCGACGGCCGCGCGCACGTCAACAAGATCGAATCCGGTAATCAACAGGCCGATGTATTTCAGTCGTGGCAACTGCTGGAGTGTTTCTCGCTCGAGGATCGTCCCGTTTATAAGAACAATTTCGGCGTCGGATGCGCGCTCGGCAATTAGTTCAGTGGGCGTGCGGTCATAGACCTTCAAGTTGCCGAACTGGGCAAAAGGGCTCCAGTCAATGTAATGTGAAAATCTGGTTAATCCGTCAAGTACTACGATATTCATTCGAATCAAACCGATGCTTTTGGCCGGACCACGGCTGAGAATGGTTCATGAAAAACCCGGGTTAATCCGTCAACTCGAAGTTGAATTCCAGCGCGCCGCTAGCATCGGACGGGATCTGGGCTTTTAGAGGCGTGGTCTGGGTGCTCGTGTATCGCTGTGGCACGGCCCAAACGGTTGGCGCAGTGGGATTCTCCGGTGTTGGACCACTGATCATCGCGTGGATCACCACACAGTATTTGCCCGGCACGGGACCGTCGTTCTGCGTGAATGACGATAGACGGTACGATCCATCGTCCTGAAATTCACCCATCGCCGGACGCTCTGGGAGCCCTTTGGCAATCTCGACCGGTTGGAACACGACCCTGCCGATTGTGACAGGCTTGTTCTTGTAGGTTACCTTGCCCGAAACGGGAATAGTCTTCGGCCCGCTCGAGCCGCATCCGGAAACAATGCCGACGGCGAGTGCCAGTAGCGCGCCCGCAACCAGGGATGGAAAGTTTCTTTTAGGTTGAGAGGGCATTTAACGGTTCCTAACAATCTGTCGTGAATTGGTACAACATTAATCATTGAAAATATTTTCGGGCAGAACCTGGCCGTCGTTCTTGTCACCCAGGAAGTTCCATGTCTTGTAGTCGATGTTTTCATTTATGAAGAGGACAGATCCGTCGGTCATGGCCATGTTGAGCCCGCCCGGATGCAGGCTGTTGTAGCCGGCCATCTCGTTCGTACACGAGCGAAAATCCCTGGCCTTGGGGCAGGAAGTTCTCTTCCATTGATTAGGTGGTATGTTCGTCCAGCCGGTGTTACCGTGAGAGAGGAAATACATCATGAACGAGTTGTAGACCGGGAGTTGCTCGCCAAAGAAAAACGTGTTACTCAGTCCGTCGGTGCAGTCGCGGAATTGGTAGGTAACATAACCGCCGGCGAACATGCCGGGACTGCCGTTGCCTCTGCTGCCGCAGTTGTATCCCAGCGTGCCCTCGGGTCCACCATCCCCGATACAGTTAATGTTGGGATTGAGAGCGGGCACGAAGCAACCGTTGCGACTGTAGGGGCCGCCGCAGGGCATATAGCTCATGGCCAGCGACTGGCCGACCCTGGGTGTATAATTAATTTCTCGTTTGTTATCCATCAGTCCCGCGTCGGGATCCGT
>JAFGTN010000593.1 GCA_016934075.1 Pirellulales bacterium | reverse complement strand
TTCCTTACTCGTGTCGGCCACCACTTCTTCGATCCGCGAGGGATGGATACGGCCATCGGCGATGAGTTTGTTCAGGGAGAGGCGGGCCACTTCGCGGCGGATCATATCGAAAGCGCTGACGATAACGACGCCCGGTGTGTCGTCGATGATCACGTCTACGCCGGTTGCCTTCTCGAAGGCGCGAATGTTGCGGCCTTCGCGACCGATAATGCGGCCTTTCATTTCATCATTTGGTATGTCTACCGTGCTGGTGGTTGTTTCGGCCGTATGTACCGCGGCAAAACGTTGTAATGCCGTCAGTAGCACTTCTTGGGCTTTTTCCTCACAGACCTCAGTGACCCTTTTTTCGTTGCGAAGGATGATGGCGCCGGCCTCTTCTTTCATCTCACGATCGAGATCTTCCAGCAGTCGTGTAGTTGCTTCCTCACGGTTCAAACCGCTCAATTCGTGCAGCGTCTGGCGTTGCAAGTCCAAGAGTTTCGACAATTCTTCCTTTCGCCGGTTCATATCTTGGATCTTCTCGGTCAACTTTCGCTGTGTGCCCTCGACGATTTTTTCCTGCTTTTGAAGTTGTTCTGCCTGTTTCTCCATGGTGTCTTGGCGGCGGTCGAGAATACGATCGCGTTCGTGCAGTTCCTGGCGGGCTTTGCGCAGTTCTCTCTCACCCTCGGCTTTTTGCTGGATCGCCATCTCCTTGAGCTCCACCTCGAACTCGCGGCGACGGTTGTTGGTATCCTGCTCTGCCCGTTCGACGATCTCTTGGGCTTCGGCCTCGGCATCGCGCCGACGCAGGTGGTCGAGCATCTTGATTAGAATAAATGTCAAAATCGCGGCACTCGCGGCCGTGACAACAATAGTAATGGCATCTGGCACGATGGCAGTCCTCGTTTTCTATTTTCAATGCGAGGATTACGCCCGAATCGCTTGAGAAAAGCGATAAGCGCCAAAGAACGATCGACCCACGAAGTGAGCCCGGCGACATGAACGACAAAATCTAGAGCCGGCTAGCGCTGAAGACACTCCCGCTGCGGCTTCCAATCTAGTCGGTCCGGTGGAGGGTACCGCTTGGTTGGCACTGCAACAGGTACATAAACATAACGCCGCAACAACGGCGCCAAAATAGTTTCTTTCAACACATGGCTCAATTGAAGTTGTCCAAAAATATACACACCCTGCCGTCTTGAAAAGACGGCCAAAACTGGATGCATCACTTTTGTAAGCACATTACGTGCTCGAACAAAAAATAGCTGTCCGCAAGACGCTCCGGCAGAGTATCTCAGGCAAGCCAAAATAACTTGGAAAATAATCAACAGCCAATTCATGGGCTATCAGTTCCCAGTTTGTTAGACGATTCTTATTGACAACGTCAGAAAAGCCACGTTTCTCTCTAGCAAACAATAGGTGTCAGTCGAGCATGTCCGCATCGACCGTCCTCCGACATATCGCTGTATGCGATCGGCCGAAGATACTCGCAGTTTTGGTTTTTGTCCCACCACCTTTTTACGGGGGCGAGAAGCACTATGCCCCCCGAAAACACCATTGGCGATCGCAAGCGATCTCAAAAGCATTTTACGGACGCTAATGCAATACTATCAGACTTTCGGTAAACTGCAACCATGATTTGTTTCACAAACGACAACTGCAAGCAATTTCGTAGCAAGGCTTTCCCGTGTCGCCGACACATCCCCTAGAACTTAAACTAGCGACATCCTGGCCGCCCGAAAACTGGCAAGATCTAACCGTTTTGCTTGCCGTATCCGGTGGAAGCGACAGCATCGCCATTCTCCGTGCAATGTCCGCACTATGCCGGAAGCCATCCAATCGGTTTCAAGTTGCCCATTTTAACCACGGCTTACGAGCCGCCGAGGCCGACAGGGACGAGGATTTTGTGCGGGAGCTTTGCCGGAGTTTGCAGGTGCCTTGTATTGTTGGTCGCGCGGGTCGGTGTTGTCCTCCGCTTGGGGTAAAAGGTAGTTTGGAGGCTTCCGCTCGAGACGCCAGATACGCGTTCCTGCAAGAGCAGGCCGAACGGATCGGTGCTAGGTATGTGGTGGCCGCCCATACGGCGGACGATCAGGCCGAGACGATTCTGCACCGAATCATTCGCGGCACCGGCATTGGAGGATTAGCCGGCATGCCCAGGGCAAGGAAACTCGGTCCCGCCGTGACACTCATCCGCCCTTTGCTCGATTTCCATCGCCAAGAGTTGAGGGACTATCTGGCCGACATTGGGCAAGACTACCGCGAAGATACCAGCAATAGTGATACCAGGATGACGAGAAACCGCATCCGCCATGAACTGTTGCCCATGCTTGCAGATAGATTTAATCCCTCGGTCGATCAGGCCTTGCTACGGCTGGGATCGCTGGCCGGAGAACTTCAAGCGGTAATAGACCCGCTCGTCGAGCAGCTATTTCACGAGAATGTAATCGTTGACGTCGACGACACGGAACATCCAAAGTCGGTTCGAATCGACGCCAGACATCTAGCTCACGAACCGTCCTACCTGGTCCGCAAGCTACTAATTACCGTATGGCGGCACAACAATTGGCCCATGCAGGCCATGGGATTAGATGAATGGTCACAACTGGCCGAAATGGTCAAATCTTCCGCGTCGACCACTTCGGCCACCGTCCAGCGACGGATCTTTCCCGCCAACATTGCTGCAATCGCCAAGTCGGGAAGCTTGCTTTTATATCGCGGATAGACTGAGTCAATCAAGAGTGGCCAATTGTACCCGCGCGTTTTGCAGGCGGTCACCCAGCAGCCTTGCGATCCGCTTCATAACCCGGTATCCGAGCATAGGATCTTTTTCGCACATCTCGCGCATAGCTTCGGCCTTGATGCGAATCAGGTGCGTCTCTTTGTTTGCGGTGCCGAACGCCGAAGTCTTATAGGGATCGACCAGTGCCGACCAGCATAGCGGGTCTCCGGCGGTAAGTGTGTCGACCGTCTGGCGATGCTCGTCACCGAGAAGATATTGAATATCGACCTCGCCCTTCACAATGATGTTGAAATATTCGGCCGTATCGCCCTCGCCGAACATCTGAGTGCCCTCCGGTATAATCTCCTCGCTGGCGTTCATGGCCAATGTCTTGAGATGCTCTTCGCTCATATCCGCAAAGAGAGGATAACGGCGCAAGGATTCTGGGGAAATCATTTCTTTGGTCTCCATTCATAAGGTCAATGCCTGAGCATATGGTATTAGATAAACCAAAATATAGTGTGAATACTGCATTTATACCAAGTAATAGCAAAATGGCCAGAACGTCTGAAAATCGATAATCATTTGGACGGTGAATCTCTGTGGTTTGGAGATTTTTTTGTGACACCTGAAAGTGGTACGGCGAGTTTCTTCGCGGACAGGAACATCGTGCATCGATATCTCCCGCAGTCCCCCCCCCTGTCTTCGTTAAATTCGCGTGAAATCCGTGAAAAACGAG
>JAFGTN010000592.1 GCA_016934075.1 Pirellulales bacterium | reverse complement strand
AAGATGACCTCGTCCAATATCCCCGATGAAACTGTGATCTGTAGATCGACAGTGGCCGTCCAAGGTGCACCGTCGGGACCGCCGCCGGGCGCCATAATGGTGGACTGAACCATGTTGGTCTTCGGAATATTGGGCGCCAGCGAGACCTGCAACTCCGGAGGCTGAAGGCCGTTGGCGATAAAGCTCTTGACCGGACGTGGTAGCGACAATTCGTGGCCGTCGGTGAAAGCGTCGGGAGTCTTGAGCACGGACGGCCAATCGGATTCGATCAGGCCGGTGGATTTCACGATGGAGACAAGAACGGATCTATTGCGCAGCAAGGCAATTCTGGTCGATCCCGCCCGGCTGTTTTCCAGATGAAAGACCGGGACGTCGATCTTTCCTTTTAACGGTGTCGTAATGTGGCCTTGCAAAGAAAGATTCCGTTCGACGGCGGCGGGGCCCGTGAGGAAGATAGTCAATGTCCCGTCGTTGGCCCGAGACCATCGAGAAACTCGTTCCGCGCCTTCCTCGATCAGAGACACTTTTTCGATAACCACATCCGCGGGCGTTGTCAAACGGTATTTCAAGCCGTAGCCGGGAGTATCTGTTATTTTGGCGTCGAGTTGTAACTCGGTCTGTTTTTGGCCGAAAGTCACTGCCAGAGTTTGCACGATCTCGACGAGCGGCCGGCGCGGTTGGGTGGAAATGCTCCAGTTGGATCCTATTTCGGACGTGGAAAACACGGCTTGGGGTTTGGTTTCGCTGATTCCCCAGGCGGCCATGAATTCGGAAACAGGCGTGGATTTCGGTAGTGATTTATTGTTGCTGTCGAGGCTCGTGCTTTTCAGGGCTTTGTCGATGGTAACTGCCATCCTGCGGGTTGCCGCCGGTACATTCGCCAGACGCAATACCGGCGGTCGCACGTTGCCTACTCCCGAAGCGTCTCGGAGCAGGAAACTGGCTGTCAGCAGCACTTCATTCGTACATGGTTGTTTTAAGTTAATCGTTCGCAAATACGGCTTGCCCGGCACTTTGACGATATCGGCGGTGTTACCTTGTTCCAACAGACGTAATCTGGGATCGGCTTCGAGGGTGAACATGCTGACGGATCCGGCATCGACTTTGATCGAGAATTTAGCGTCGACGACCACCGAACCCGGCAGGATTTTCAACCAAAGGAGTTCTTCGGCCTTGATTGACGGTTTTGCTTGCGGTCGTGTTGCGACGTCGTTCCAGCGCATGCTTAGACGGTCACCGCCGCCAAGTTCGGCGGTTAGCAGTCCATTCTGGTTTGTGACTTGCCCGCGCGCGGAGTTGACTTCCACTTTATTTTGACCGACCGGCAGTATAAATTCGAGCCGTGAGTTGTTAAGCCGCGGGATGGCGATATCCAATTCGCCACCGGTGCTTGTCGAGTTTGTTTCGTTTAGCGCGTTACGTATATTGTCTCCGGTGGTCTTGCCGGTCACCGTATAGGTTGTACCGTTTGTGGTTTTCTGTGTTGTGGGGATTTGTTTCGCGACCGGCTTTAGTGAAAGATCCAATCTATGCTTGCCTGCCTCACGAACCGGCACGAGGAGCGAACGGCCGTCGGTGTTCCAAGTGGCCGGCACGGGGTGTCCGTCAAGCAGGCATGCCGATTGTACGAGCGAGACGTCCTGCTTTTTCAGAGGGATACGGACTTGAGCCTCGCGATCGAAGAGACGTATGTCGAATACTGCCTTCAGTTCGTCGATTGCAAGTTGCTCCGGCTGTCCTTTTCGAACGAACGCGCCGCGATATATGGCCGATGTGAGCAGCCAGCCTTGCGGGCGGCCTGTTGCTGTTGCGGCACGCAGGTGTAGTTGCCGGTAGAATTCTTCGGGTACGAAAACCCGGCCGCCCGTGGCTTCGTGTTTTTCATTTGATGGAACGAGAACGCGATAGGTTTTCTGCAGATCGCCTGACGGGTTCGCATCCGCTTCAGGTGTTTGGGCCTTTAGGATGTTGGGTAAAAGCATTACCAAGGCAAGCACGACGGAAGAACTGACATAAGCGGCCGTTGTATGCGAGGGTGACGGTTCGGCTTTTGTGAGCGTGGAATTCGAGTCTTCGCTTGCGTGATTACGTCGTATCAAACGCAATATCAGGCAGAATAGTAATCCCAGGCAGATGCCCGACGCTGTTGTCGATATGACAATGGGCGTTAACAGCGCCAAAATTGCGGCGATGGCGAGTCCCATCGACAGATGTGCCGGTTTATCGGCGGCCTTCCACCAACCGAGAGCAATTGCCAAAATAAAAGCCGTCCAGCGAAAAATCTCCAACGTCTGCAGGTGGACGACCGTGACGCCAACGGTTTTTTTACCGGTAATATCCAGTTGTACGGCAGTCCAGCCCGGTGTATCGGTCGCGGTAAGCGCGCCGAGCATGGATGTTTGCCAGGGTGATTTACGTTTGTCGGGCGATGCGGCCCATTTCGACGCCGGAACCAATGCGGTTGTTTGCTCGTTTGCGCCGCGGTTGGCAGTCGACGTGGAGATCCACTCGCTTAAGGGACCGGGTAATACGCGCCGCACAACTTCGCATCCGCACGGTTTGAGGTGACTTGCATAAACGGCGGCACGAGCGGATGTTGTCAAGACAATGGCATCATCATGGGCTAAAACCACCATGCCCCAGCGTCGCAGCAGACGGATTGCTCTGGCCATGGCTTCTTCGTTGGAAGTGCTGCTTACGTCTAATGCGTCCTCTGCCGATATGCCGTTTTGGGTTGCCGGCACCAGCGATTTCAGATCGGGAGGCATTGGTGCCGGCGGGAGTTGTGAAGACTGCGATGCTTGCGAACTGGTATCGATATTATTCGGACTGATACCTGCTTGTGAAAACGCGTCTGCTTCGATCAGAATCGGTCGCTCCACGGCTCCAAACGACTCATTGCTGAAAATATTTCCCCAAATGGTCTCATCCTGTGGTATTTGTCGAGAGAGACGTCCAATCCTTTCGAGCATGACTTCGACGGCTTGTTTATTCTGCGAGAGATCCATAAAACTGCCGGCTACGTTTTTCCAATCTCCGAATAAGAACGGATCAAATGTATTGGCGTGCAGCGGTCGGCCTATCGGTCCGAAAATCCTCTGTGTCAGGCTGGGGCGTGAAACGGACGGTGCGTATCCGTGGATAATGTAATGGTCGCCGACCAGCGGCGCGTATCCCGGCGGTATCCAAGCCGTCCAGTATCGCTGAAGTATGGGGATGTCGGCTTCGGGCATCACGGGGTTGAGTGATTGGGAAAACCCCAGCCGCGAATAGTGAGTTGTGAAATGAACCGTCACGACCGGAAATCGTTGCTGGGCGGGTAGATCCACTCGCAGACTACAGCCGTTTTCGGTAATTGAGGTTTGCCAGGTAACCGATTCGTCGTTGACCCAAATGCCGTGCACGTTATCGGGGTCGATCTTTTCCGGCAATATCAAGTTAAGCTGATCTCTGCCGGCGTTTTCGATCAGGAACCTGGCCGAATTACGGACCGTACCGTCTGGATTGTAGCTGGAATCGATATGAGAGGCCCAGATCCAGGCCGAGCTGAGTATCGGATCGGGTATATCTTCATCATCGGCCGCGCTGGGAGCCTTTTGGGATTTTATGGGAAGGACCGTCAATTCCGCTTGTTCGGAAGACGAAACCGTGCGTAACGGATTATAGCGGTATGTTGCCCTGACCGTGGAATATGTTTCGGGATCGACCGGTTTCGACGGGATTGGTTCGAGGCGATGGTTCTGGAAACGTCGATCGGTGGTGTCGTTTGCGAGGATAACCAGAGTTGCCTTTTGCTGTGAAGCCTCCGGCAGCGCAGCCAGACACACGGCCGTTTCTTCGTTGATCTTTGTCGATCTACTAGCGGAGATTTCGAAAGATGCGTTGCGCGGGCGGCGCAATGAGATTTCCCACGTTTCACCTTCGCCGTCGAGGCCGGCCGCCGCCTCTTCGGCCGCGGGCAAGCGCCGGGCCATAATGTGTTGGTCGTCTTCGGAGCCCAACCGCCATCGTAAGGCGGAAGGCCGAATCCGGGAGAAATGAATCAATACGCATTCGACGCTCGATGATTGGGGGATGCAGCGGATTTGATATGATTCGAGAAGCAATTCGCCTTCCACTCGTGCTTCGACGCGGATTTCCGCATCGTAAGACGGACGCTGCCGTTCCAGCGAAACGCGTAGCGAGCCGGCTGCTTCGCGCGTTGCGGCAACAAGTCCCTGCGGCGGTTGCGAGAATAGGCTCAAATCGTCCGCATCGAGACTGCCGGCTTCGGCGAGCGACATACTTGCTTTTCCCCAGGTTTTCAATTGGTGCGGTTGGACCGTGTTGATAGCCAGTAGCGATTTTCTTGTCTTACAGTTGACAAAAGCGAGCGGGACAAGATCATTGATTGAGAGCTTGCGCCCCAGTGGCGAGCGCGGGTGCCGCAAACCTATGACGAGGCGCAGCGTTCCGCGCTTGGGCGATAGCGGTCGGTCCAGCCGTATTGCAAGCCGCTGTGATCCACTGCCGTTGCTTTGCACTCTCCAATCGGCAAGTACTTCGGGCGGTTGCGATTGGACAGAATCCACAATCCATTGCGAGGCTACTTTCGCCTCGACATTGAATTGTTCTTGCCGTTTGTTGTGAAGTTGTGCTGTTACCAATGCGGTCATGTCGCCCGCGTCCAGACGGGTGGCAATACCCAGGTCGACAAGCGGCTGCGATTCGGCTCGGGATATAATAACCTGCGGCCTGGCATCGGCGGAGAATAGTTGAAGCTGCAATGATTCACCCGTGGCGGGCGATGGCAACCGACCGGATTTGGAGAGCCGACAGTCGGTCGTCTTGATGTCGAGGAGTTGCAGCGGTTCGGAGACTAGAAGCGTGGCGTTGCCTTGCTCCCAGAAAATATTTCCGGCTATGGGAGCCCCGTTTTCGCTGACGGTGTTTCTCACACGAATGCGAGGCAGGTGCCAAGCACGATCGGTGATAAGCGGGCCATAGGCCAAGACTTGAATGCTGCGGCCGGTGCCGTGGACCGTTTCGGGCAGTTCCAGCGACACTCGGCCCGTTTTACCGTCGGCATCTGAGATTTCTGACCAGTCGACCGGCTGGTCACCACATTGAGCACGAATAATGCGCAAAGGGCTGTCCACTGTCAACTCGATGCGGTCGATTCCGACGTTTGGAACGTCGAGTCGAAAATCGGACGACACTTCCAGGCCCCGTTCGTTGAAATCGTAAACCAGTGACTGAGTCAGGTTGACAGCCGGCGAAGTGTCGCCCGTCGCGCCACTGCGGACAAAACGCAGTTTCAATCGGTTGTGACCGCCCAGATCGATGCGCCATCGCTTCAAATTAGCAGAGATCGGAGGTGCTGTTGTCGGTGTAGCCGAAAGTTCTTTTACTGATTCCGCGAGAGGCTTGGCGGTTGAAATATCCGGTTTATGATTTACGTCATTGATGATGCCCTGGTCGGTTTGCGGGATTAATTCTTTCGGTATATCCAGCAGCAAAACGTTTTTAGGGCATTTGGGCAGTTCGAGTTCGAATTCAATATCAGTATATTCCGACGCGTCGTTGAGTGTGCCGACTTTGCCGGAATTCACGCCGTTTTGTCGAGTCTTTCGACCAGGTATCGTGCAGTCGAATAGGAATTCGCCGGAACGTTCCACAAGCAATGCGGTTCGGCCCGATTGATCGGTGCCCAAAACCGCCGCCGGTTCTTTTTTACCGGAATCCGACTCATTTGATATCCACCTGGGGCTATTGATGGCAAAGATGAAAGGTTCGAGAGGCAACAACAGTGGTTTGCCGTCATTGTTTATTATCTGCAGGCGGGCCGCGGCGCATAGCATTCCGTTTTCATCCAGATACGCTCGATACTCGGCCTGGGCTACATTTGTCTTTGGAACGGAGCTATCGACAGCCGACGCGCCGGCATCTTTCAACAGGCGTTCGAAATCATGGCTGTCCACCGGAAGATAGCGTCCCTGTCCGCGTGGCCAATGTTCGGGTTTGTCGGCCGGGGAATATACGCGGATAAAGCGAAGGGGCCGTGTTGCGTGATCGGAGGAACTCTCTTGTACGCTTTGGGATTTGAGGGTGTGTTTTTCTGTTCCCGTATCACCATTCCCGGCAGTGCAGATCAAAGTCCAAGCCACGGCCACCACGACCGCCAAGCGAACGGAAGTGGTTGTAAGTATTCGCCATGTATGAACGCTGATGAACACGGATATCCTCTATCATTGCGTAAAACTCGAAGTCGAACCGGTTTCCGACTGGGGTGGTGCAGTAGGATTCGGACCTGCTTTGACGGATGTGGATGATTCTTGGACAAGTTGGGCTTGTTGTGCCTGTTCGCCTGATATTTGACCGGGTGAGGTAGATCCGGATCCACCGGCGGCATGGTTTCGTCCGCTGTCGGTCGAATCGAGCTGAGCTTGGGGTATGATGTGTTGTGTTTGTGTCGAGTCCTTGTCCAAAATCGAACTGCCGGTTCCCAGGCCACCCAGGCCGTGGATTGCTGTGCCACGGCGTCTTCGTGCCAGGCTGTGTTCGAGAAGTCCTGCCATAAGCGCCAAAGCGAATCCCAATGCCGATGCCTGCAGCAGCAACAGAGTTGATGCCGGAAAGATCAGTCCCACGACAACCAGCCCGATACCCGCTACCAATAGTGTAATCGGATGACGACTCAGTGGGACATAAATCAGGACCAACCCGGCAACCAATACGCCCAGTGACGCCAGCAGCACGATCCAAGAGCGACCTATTGTACGGAATTCGCAGTGGACCGGCTCGCCTAGCGTGCTGAACACATATCGGTTAGTACCGTGGCGCGTAGCATGGTCGGGCAACTCGGTATCGCTGCCGCCAGGTCTTCCTTCCAGTTTGGCGCCTATCCAGTCGGCCGGATAGTCGCGTTTACACACGGGTTGTTGTCCCCAGAAAAAACCGTTCCAACCCCATGTGTATTCGCTAACGAAACCCTCGGGATTGAAAACAACATGTTCGTCCTGGGGCAAGATCAGTTCCCAGTAAAGGCGCCGGTTCCAGACATCCTCGCCCACGCGTGGTAAATCGAGATTCATGCGGCCCGCCGCCGGCCGGTTGCCGGGGCAGTGGTAGCTTAGTTGCAAGAGATATCGACCTCCGCTTTCGGATGGCAGTGCCAGGCGTAACTGGTTGTTGGAAGCTTCCTTGGGGTGGACCACTTTGCCGTCGAGGGTGATCTCGGCTTGAGTATGATCTACTCCCTCGGGTAGGAAGATATCGAGTTCGCTTTGGCTGGTAAGAACTTCGAAGGCCGCCCAATCCTGACGCGTTTTGGAGGTCAAGTCGGTACAAATCCAGGCCTTTGTCACCACCGTGGATTTTTGTTGGCTGCGTTGTTCGCAGTGAACTGCCAGAACCGCTTTGTGGTTGAGTTTGGGGGTGGAAAGGTTCAGCGAGGAGCCCTGTGCTACCGACGATTCCAGGCTGCTTTCCTGGGTCCAGGCTTCGTCGTGCATGCCTATTTTTAACGGTGCCACGCTGGTGGCCGACAATCGGTTTCCTACAAGTTTTCCGTCGCGAGGCATTGCCAGGTGGATTTCGCGAAGGGCGCTGGCTTGTGGCGGCAGTTCGTTCCAGTTCAGCGGATAACGGATCGACAACTCCACCGAGCCGATTTGCCCGGGCGAAGTCAAGGGAACGGCCATGGGCACGAAATCGGGATCTACCTTGCGATTCGGCTGGGCGGCCATGGCCGCGGCCACAACTTT
>JAFGTN010000591.1 GCA_016934075.1 Pirellulales bacterium | reverse complement strand
GGGGAACCGAGCCGGCGCGCGTGCACCTCCGCGACGATTGTTTCACCGGCTTTTCCTTCCACCTCGAAGACATCCCAATCTCCCGGGCGATCCGCCCGCCCGTTGACTATGACGGGAAGTGTTACCTTCTGCGCTTTGGACGGCTCGTCGTTGGATTCCTTGTCCAGGCACTCGGGCAGCGTGTCCAGCGCAAACGGCACGAAGTTGGAAACGAGTTTTCCGTTGGTGGCGGCAATCAGATGGTGCCCAGGTTTTGCGTCTTTGGGGGGTGGGGAGATCGTGGTCTTTTCCAGATTCCAGCCGTTCGTCTCGATCTTGACCGGTTCGCCCACGCGGCCGCCCAAGGGAAAGACACTGGTCACAAACGGCAGCTCACCGATAGTGATCCGATACACAAAACTCTCGCGTCCGCGATAGATCGCCTCATTGATGGAGAGCACGTATTCACCGTCTTTGGGGATCTCGAAAAAGAGGACCGGATCCGGGTTGAAACGAAAATCGTCGTTGTAAGCCAGTTCATTACCCTTGGCGTCGTGGAGCCTCAGCACGGCTTGAAACCAACCGGGAACACCGTCGGCGACGTATGGGATCAACTGCCGAGCTTTGGCGGTGATGACCAGACGCTGCCCCTTGCTGGCCGAAAAACGATACCGGTTGACCTCGCCCGCGCCGACCTGACCGTTCATCGTGCACGGCACTGTGATGCGCACCTCTTCTTCATCCTTCGGCCTCTTGCGCTGTGCCAGATACTCCTTACCAAGCACCTGTTTCTGAGCGGTTTTCATTGGCTTGCGGGCAACTTCGGGTACTTGGCCCACATAAAATGGGAGCGCGTTGGAGATACCGCGCTTGGTGATCACCCTGATCTCTCGCCGGCCGGGTTTGGCGTCGGGGGCCACCGTGACTTCGGCAAAGACGAGTTCGCAGTGTGCACGAACGGCCGGATTGCGTTCGTCTTCCGCGAACACCCTTTGAATCCGTTCAATCATCTTTTGCTTTGCCGCTTCTTTCTCTGATTTTGGAGGCTCGTTCTTATTATCGGCTTTAGAATTATTGGGTTTTTCCAACTTTGCATTGCAAAAACTGCAGACGGTGGCTGAAAGCGGGTTGAGACGACCGCAAGCCGGACATATTATGCCTTCGACCTCTGGTGGTTTAACGGACTTGGGAAGTTCATAAAAGGCCATCTTGGCAACCATCATGTCGCTTATCTTCGCATCCTTCTTCTTCAAAGCGTTCAGTTGTTGTCTGAGCAGACCGAGCTCCTGGTTGTTCATCACGCGATAGTAATCGACCAGACGAACGGAAACTCCTTCTCCGCTCACAACCAAATCGGAAGGATGGATGAGCCCCTGTCCACCCAATCTGATAGAGAAGGTGCTGCCCTGCTGGCCGCCGGCGGGATACACGTAACCGATGTACTGATTTTGCGCCCGGGCCGAGGATGCCGTGGCCACAAATATGACCAATCCCAAGATCGAAAGCCTTCTAATTGTATTCATGAACTCCTCCGCTTTATGTAAGATCGTCTTTAATAGGGGATAGGCATCTTTCCCGGGGAAAGACTCTCCGGTCCGAAGCTGGCCCCAGTTTTGGGACGATCCGTTTTTTACCATATTCGGTATCGACGATAACATGCGAGGGCGCTGCACATCTGGCGCGGGGACGCGACTTGGCCAGAGCCATCGCGCCATGACTTGCGATGTATCACCGATAGTTACATAATCTCCTCCAAAAGCCCGGTCGACTTCATTCCTTCCTGTTCGGTGTCCAAGACATGAGCATCGAATCCCAAGGGATGTGGCAGCTTGGCGGAGGCATCGATGCCGGCCAGCAGGTAGAAGCTGCCTAGCAGGTCCGCCGGATAGACGGGCCTTTCCTTGACCTTCTCACCTTTTTCATCGGACGAGCCGACGACGCGGCCGCCCTTGAATCCGCCGCCGGCGACCAGTACGGTGAATACCGCGCCATAGTGATGGCGACCGCCGTTCCAAGGTGGTTCCCAGGATATTTTCGGCGTTCTGCCGAACTCGCCGGTGCACCAAACCAGAGTGCTATCCAGCAAGCCCTTCTCGCTCAGATCCGCAAGCAATGTTGCCAGTCCTTGGTCCAACATGGGGCATTGTCGCTTCATCGTGGGGAAGTGATTCCCGTGCGTATCCCAACCGCCAGGGAAGCTGATAGTAATGTAGGGCACACCCGCCTCGACCATCCGCCGCGCCGCCAGGCATTCCTGCCCAAACGTATTACGACCGTAGCGATCTCTGAGTACCGTAGGTTCGTTTTCGAGATTGAAGACCTCTTTCCCCTTGCCCAGGATCAAACCATACGCTTTCTGCTTGGCCGCCTCTGCGGTAGCCATCTCCGGAACGTCCGCAAGGCCGTAGCCCATGGTATTGATCTTGTCGACCAATTCACGTCGGGCCCTTTGTCGGGCGTCGTCGATTCCCCGGTTGACGATTCCCTGCACCTCAAAACGTTGTGCATTCGGATCACCGCCTGTGGCGAAAGGTTTATACGCGGGGCCCAGGAAGCCTTCCTCGGAAAATCGCCCGGCCGCCTGTAGCATCACAATGTAAGGCGGGAGCAACCCTTTGTACTGCTCTTTCTTAAAAAAGGTAAATATGGCGCCCACACTGGGGTAGGCCAGTC
>JAFGTN010000590.1 GCA_016934075.1 Pirellulales bacterium | reverse complement strand
TGCGGCGAAAATCCAAAAATCCATCTACACAACCTGTATGTTCATGCAAATTCCACGATTTCAGCGTTAACTTGACGAATAGATGTATGAGGGACTTAGAGCGGATTATTCGTCAACAACAGATCTCACAGAGAATACTAACCCGAAGCGCAAGCGAGGAGAGAGGAGAAATAGGCAAGAATACGTTACCCTCCCCTCGCTTGCGCTTCGGGTTAGTATAGTTGATGAATAATCAGGCTTAAACGGAAATTTATTGTTGATCTAACATGTGAAATACTATTCGGGACTGTTGTAATGACTGACAACCTTTCTCAAAAAACCGACTCCGACGAAACTACCACGCCACAAGAGAATTCAACGGAAGAGCCGAAAGTGGAAAGCATCCGCAATTTCTTGCTCTATTCGCTCTCGATCCCGGAAAGGGCCCTGCGAAGCGGATCTGGCGTATTGGGCGGGGCGCTGCGAGAATCGGCCGCCATGCTGGTGCCTCGGGCATTTCAGAATTCAAAGACATACTCGGTCATGGTCCGCCAGATGCTCGACTTCATGGCCGAAGATATCGGCGGCGTAGCCCATAGCGAGGATCCCGACGCGCCTGTCCCGATAGAAAACTATGTTGCCCGAAAAACCATTGGCAACTTCGTCGAAATAGCCGGCATGGCCACGATGCACATTTCGCCGCTTATGTTCCTGGCCATATTCAGCGACATAGCCTACGGCTCGCAAGCTTATTTGCAGGAAGTGGCCGAGGAACTGAAAAAAGAAGGTATTATCGACGAAAAGTCGACCATACATCGTGTCGACGATCTGCTCGAAGCATTAGCCGGCATGAGCGAAACGGCCGCCACGGCCTTCGATACCCCACCGCTTTCAGTCGAAGGTCTGCGGGAAACTGTGAGCCAAACTCGCGAGGCCGCCCAATCCATTGATCCAGTGAGCGTGATGCCGCAGGCTGAATTAAAACAGTTGTGGGACGACATTCACCAAATTGCCGCCGATGAAGGAGTTAATCCGTTCGCCGTCTCCAGCGCCATGACACTCTACTCTTTGAAGCACATTGCCACGCTCGGTCAGGGTGCTCTCTCGACGGTTCGCGTTGCCGGCACGCTACTGGACAGGCACGTGATCGACCACTACCGGGCCGGATTGGAAGACATACGCGCAAAGGGGATCTACGCCTCATTATCGGAAACAAGCCAACCCTATATAGAGGCCGTGTGGTTGAATTTTTCGGGTGAAAAGACCACAATCACCGAAGATATACTTAGCGGGCGGATGATCGGCCGGGCTTGGAACGCAGTGGGGCAGTGGCTCGGTGGCACAAAAAACGAATAATACGCGTTCTTTTTCGATACTACATCATCGAGTCGCGGTAGATCCACGCCCGTTTTATGAACCTTAGAGAAAATACGATATTGGCTCGTTCAGGTCCACGTCATATACTTATCACAAATGGGCATAACCATACTAGCGATGTTCACCGCGACTATTCCAGCAGCAGAGGTACATCAAATCCCGATAAAGACTACCTGAATTGCTCCAATTGCCGTTCATGCCCTTATTTGACCACTTTCCAGTTCACAAAAAGAACTCTATGGGGGAATCTAATATGTGTGTCAAGAGTAAGGATCGAAGGACAATATCTCTAGGATTCACCGACGAACGCGTGCTTGAAGGGCAGCATATTTGCTACATTTACAAAGATGATAGCGAGAGACTCCGAGTGATGGCGAAATTCTTTGAAAGCGGCCTCCAGATGAACGAAAAAATGCTTTATCTGGTCGACGCAATGACGCCTGATGAGATGCTCGAATGCCTGGAAGAACTCGGAGTTGACGTGCGTTCGAAACCCGCGGCACTTACCATGAAGGAGGCCGCGTCTACCTACTGCCCGCACGGCGTGTTTACCCCCCAGGAAATTCTCGATTTGGCGAGAGACTTTTACCTTCAAGCCGTGAACGAAGAAGGATACGCGGGAGCGCGAGGCACGGGAGAAATGAGTTGGTGCCTGGTCGAGGGACGCACGGACAGACGCGTCCTGATGGAATACGAAGCCCATTTAGATATCCTCCTTGCCGAATACCCCGTCACGGCTTGTTGCCAATATGATGCCCGACGGTTCGACGGCAATACTATTATGGATGTACTGGCGTTGCATCCGGTCACGATCATTCACGGGCAGTTGGTCAAGAATCCCTACTATATCGGCACGGAACGTTTCTTGCGGGAATACAATGCGAGCGAGATAGGATAAAGAACATGAACGGCGAGCCTTCACCGGATCCCGGCGTATTAGGGCAGATTTTGCTGCTGCAAAGCACACTTCAGGCCGCTCCCGACGAACGTCGCTTGATGGAAATGCTTACTCACGGCATGACCACTTTGCCCGGCATAGTCGGTTGTGTGGCATGTATTGAAGGCTCCACCGTAATAATACAAGACGGCCACGAAATTCCCTCGTTCGCCGTCTGCCCTTCCACATCGAAAAACACTCCTGTTTCATTTTCTTGTTGTGCCGATTCCTGTCCGTTTATGAGTGATGGAGACTGGAAACGTTACGAACTTCATACTTCCCATCGCACGTATGGGATGATTTTCTTGAATGTCCGCGATCGCAAGTATTTTGAGCCGTATGAAGCATTCGCGGGCAACACAGCCAACCTTGTGGCACTGTATATCGAGAATAACCGTAGCGTGGCGGAGTTGAGCGAACTAAATCGTAGTCTGGAAGAGGAGGTTCGAGAACGCACGGTACAACTGCGAGAGAGCAAGGAACGATATAGAGCGGTGGTAGAGGACATGCCCGCATTGATTTGCCACTTTCTGCCGGGCGGCGAGATCACATACGCGAACGACGCCTATTGCAAGTACTTCAAAACAACAGCCGCAGAATTGGTCGGATCGTCATTCCTTTCACTGATTCCCGAAGCCGACCGGGAAGCCGTACTGGCCAACATCTCCGCGCTGACGGTCGAATCGCCGACGTATTCGCACGAACACACCGTGATCGCTCCAAACCGCGAGATCCGCTGGCAACGTTGGATCAACCGCGCAATGTTCGATGACCTTGGGAATGCCATCGCTTATCAATCCATCGGCGAGGACATCACCAACCGCAAGCGTGCCGAGAGGGAACTGGCGGACACCACGTCATTTCTTAATACCGTTGTCGACATGAGTCCATTCGCCATGTGGGTATCCGACTCAAAGGGCACGATCATAAGAACCAACCGCTCTCTTCGCGAAACCCTGAACTTGAAAGACGAGCAAATCATCGGCAAATACAATGTGTTAGCCGACAAGAATCTGAAAAAAAAAGCACTTTCGGGAAAAGTGAAGGATGTTTTCGAAAAGCACATACCCGTATCTTTCAGTACGCCATGGTATGTTGCGGATGCCGGAAAAGGTGATTTTGAAGGCGCTCGTGATCTGTACATCAATGCGTCGCTCTTCCCGATCTTGAGCACTGAAGGCAAACTGGAACATGTTGTGTGTCAGTGGGTAGACATCACAGACCGCAAGCGGGCCGAGGAGAAGATACAAGCTGAACGCAACAAAGCGCAGCGTTATCTTGACATCGCCGGGGCTATTATAGTTGCGATCGACAACGAAGGTCGTGTGATTTTACTGAACCAGAAGGGCTGCGATATCCTCGCAACCACACAAAAAGAAGCTCTGGGCAAGTCATGGTTCGATACTTTCGTGCCGTCAAGTGACCGGGGACGAACCAGGCAGTGCTTTGAAGACCTGATGGCGGGCAAAATCAAGAACTTCGAGTTCTTTGAAAATTCCGTTGTCTCTCAAGATGGAAAAGAGTTGTTGATCGCATGGCACAACACGTTACTGCGAGACGACTACGGGCAAATCATCGGAACACTGAGTTCCGGCGAAGATATCACCGAGCGAAAGCGGGCTGAAGTCAAGTTACGGGAAAATGAAGAACACCTCCGCATTCTATTCAAAAAGGCCGCCGACCCCATTTACGTGAGCAACCTTGAAGGACAGTTGCTGCAAGTCAACGAACAGGCGTGCCTGATGACAGGTTTTACGGAAGAAGAATTGCTCAAAAAAAAGATCGCTGACATATACGCGGAAACGACCACACCAGAGCAACTGGCCGAGTTCTACTCAACACTCTCTCCCGGCCAACCCGTCTCAATCGAGTCTCGCCACCTAAGAAAGGACGGTTCCAGCTTTCCGGTCGAAAGCACTATCGCCCGGCTGGAAACACCCGAAGGATCGCGCATACTTGGCATTATCCGCGACACCACTGAACGCAATCGTACCGCAAGAGAACGTGAGGAATTGATCTTTCAGCTAGAATCCCAAAACGCCGAACTGGAGCGATTCACCTACACCGTCTCCCACGATCTGAAAAGCCCGCTGATTACAATAAAGGGCTACGTTGGGATGTTGCGGCAGGATCTGGCCGAAGTCATGGCCGAACCGGTGGAAAGCGACCTTGCGCGTATCGCCAACGCGGCCGACAAAATGGATCAACTGCTCAGAGATATATTGGAACTGTCGCGGATAGGCCGTCTTGTCAATCCGCCGGTGGAAGTATCGCTGGAAAAACTGGTACACGAGGCACTCGAACTCGTTTCCGTGCAAATCAAAAACAGGGGAGTGCAAGTCGATGTCTCGCCGGACTTGCCCGTGGTTTTCGGTGACCGGGTTCGTCTCCTTGAAGTCTGGCAGAATCTGATCGACAACGCGGTGAAGTATATGGGCGACCAGGCCAAACCCCTGATAGAGATCGGTTCGCGAATCGAGGGCAACGAGACGGTCTGCTATGTTCGCGACAATGGAATGGGAATCGAGCCTCCATATCATGAAAAAATATTCGGGCTGTTCGAGCAACTCAACCAGCAAACCGAAGGGTCGGGAATAGGCTTGTCACTGGTCAAACGGATAGTGGAAGTGCATGGCGGGCACATCTGGGTCGAGTCGAAGGGCTTGGGACACGGTTCGACAGTCTGTTTCACGATCGTGGATCAATGCGAATCACCAAACAGCATTCGTAACAAACCGCACTTGGAGACAAAAAGAACCACGAACAAAGCTAGGTGTTAGAACGTGTTTGGGGATTGGTGTGAGCCGTTTTGGGGTGCCACTGCTGGCTTGTCCAGCAGTGTTTTTCCGGTTCATACACTCTACACTGCTGGACAAGCCAGCAGTGGCACCCATTTAAAAACACGTTCTTAAACCGGCGGTTCTACATCCGGCTTACCGCGACGTTCAAGCGCGGCATCGATTTTCGCAAGCTGCCGCGACGACAGTTTCCAGCCGGCTGCCGCGGCCGTTTCGCGGATCTGCTCGGGACGCTTGGCACCGCACAAGGCACTGCTGATGCCCGGCCTGTTAATCGTCCAATTCACGACCAATTCGGCCACCGTGTGTCCGCACTCGGAAGCGATACTTCGCAGTTCATCCACAAGATCGTGGTTCTTCTCCCATTCCTGCCCGAGGAACATGCGGTATTTACGGCGGCTGTCGGTTTCCGCAAAGACCGTATCGCGGGTAATGCTTCCGGCTAACAGGCCCTTCAACAACGGCCAATAGACCAGCACGGCCACGTTATGTTCGCGGCACCATGGAAGCGTGTCGGCTTCGATCTCGCGTTGCAGCATATTGTAGGGCGGTTGATAGGCCGTGATGGGACATTCGGCATTGAAGGCTTCCAACTGCGCAACACCGACGTTCGAAACTCCAATAGCCCGGGCTTTGCCCTCGTCCAACAGCCGCTTGAGTTCACCGGCCGATTCGGCAACCGGCACCTTGGGGTCGGGCGCGTGCAAATAATACAACTCGACACGATCGGTCGCCAACCGCCGTAGGCTCTCCTCGCACTCGCGACGTAGCGTTTCCGGCCGTCCGTCAGGCCCGCGCTCGCCGCCCTCCCAATGCAGACCTCCCTTGGTGGCAATCACCATCTCGTCGCGACGCGAGCCCTTTCGGCCGGACTTTAACGCCCGAGCGATCAAGAGTTCGCTTTCGCCTTCGGCACCGTACATATAAGCCGTGTCCAGGTGATTCACTCCCAGTTCGAAACACTCGTTGATCGTGGCAATACCATTTTCGTCGGTAGCCCCCGGGCTGGTCATACCGGCCAATGGCCAACAGCCCAATGTGACCGCTGAAATCTCGATACCCGAATCTCCCAACGTTCGATATTCCATTCCCATCGCATAACTCTCCCGATGCAAAACTTTCGCTCGGAGTATACTACCACCCGGCAAATATGGAATTATAGCGGAAGATCTTCGTTTTGAGAACCATGTAGGGTGCGTCCGAGACGCACCAGTATAGAGAAACGCCGTGGTGCGTCGCGGACGCACCCTACTTCAATGTTTCCTTAGGCAGACGGAAACGATACAGCACAAGGCCGGTCCAGACCAACACCACCGTCATATAGCAGCAAAGCGTAACAAGAAAGGCCGTGCCCGGTTTCCAGGCGGGCCAGAGATTTGCGCGAAACACGATCTCCATACACACGACAAGCATGGCCATAGTCGCGTTGCCGATCCACATCATACTGACCGAGAGCCAGCGGTACGATTCCTCTTGTCTTTCCGGCGCAAGCCAATAATCCTTGTGAGGCATGTTCAACATCCATGTCGGTGTTTTGTTTATGGCCAAAGACAAGCCGACAAACAACACTCCGATAAAGCCGGCAATCACGGCATATACGACCATGCATTCCGACTTGCTCGCCCAGCCGTTGGCCTGCCCCTCCAGATCGAAATGCGAGGCCATCATAGCCGGCAACATCGGGTAATAATAGACCGAATGCGCGACGGCCACGAGCAAAATACCGCAGAAAACGCAAATTGCTGTTGTTCGGGATTGCATGATCTGCATAGCTACTCCTTGGATCGCACCATCGGAGGGCAACAATCCTCCTCACACTCATCCGGCCAGGGGCCGTCGGAGCCCATTGCCAATCGCGGCATGCCTCGATCAAGACGCTCCTCGATCAGTTCTCGAATCATACGCACAAAGCGGGGATGGGTGCCGGGCGTGGCGGCGCGGACCATGTTTATTTTAAGGTGGTCGCAAAGGGCGAGGATCTCGACGTCCAGGTCGAAAATCACCTCCTTGTGATCCGACATGAAACCGATGGGGGAGATTACCACATTCCGCGAGCCGTCTTGCTTTGCCTCACCATAATGATCGAGCAACCACTGGCCTATTTCGGGCTCCAGCCACGGTTGTTCCGGCGGGCCGCTTCGACTTTGATAGGCAAGTTCCCAATCCGACAGCCCTTCGCGCACGGCCGCATCGAGTTGCGAATCGTTATGCAACTGCTCTATTACCAGGCGGCACGACTCGCGCACCTGCCGCTCGTATGGACAATTTTCGGCCATCGAAAGCG
>JAFGTN010000589.1 GCA_016934075.1 Pirellulales bacterium | reverse complement strand
TGTAGTCGTCGGTGATGCCGGCCGCTTCTAGTTCCTCGGCGGTTTGCTGCGAGTGTGTGGTTGAAGCCGGGTGTATGACCAGCGTTTTGGCGTCGCCGATGTTTGCCAGATGCGAGGCCATCTTTACGTTCTCGATGAATTTACGGCCGGCCTCACGGCCACCCTTGATGCCGAATCCCAGGATGGCGCCGCAGCCCTTAGGCAGTTGCTCTTGGGCGCGCCTGTAATGCGGATGCGATGGTAGACCGGGATAGTTGACCCAGCTGACCAGCGGGTGGTCCTCCAGGTGCCCGGCCACTGCCAAGGCGTTCTCGCAATGTCGCGGCATGCGCAGGTGCAGGGTTTCCAGGCCTTGCAGGAACAAAAATGCGTTAAAGGGGCTCATGGCACCGCCCAGGTCGCGCAACAGGTGCGTGCGGCAAGTGATAATGTAGCACAACTGGCCCACGGCCTCCTGGAAAACCACGCCGTGGTACGATGGGTCGGGCTGAGTGAATCGGGGCCACTTATCGGGCTCTTGGGTCCAATCGAAGTTGCCGCTGTCGACGATGGCGCCGCCGATGCTGGTACCGTGTCCGCCGATGAATTTCGTTGTGCTGTAAACCGTGATGTCGATGCCGTGCTCGAAGGGTCGGAAAAGTACCGGAGTCATTACCGTGTTGTCGCAAACCACCGGAAAACCACGCTCGTGGGCCACGTCGGCGATAGCGCGATATTCGAGCACGTCGTTCTTCGGGTTGGCCAGGGTCTCGATATACACCGCCCGAGTGTTGGGGCGAATGGCCGCGGCCACGTTTCGGGCATCCGTGGCGTCGACGAACGTGACGTCGATGCCGAAACGCTTAAACGTCTGACCCAGCAGCGTAAGTGTTCCCCCGTACAAGGCCGCGGCTGACACGATGTGTTGTCCGCTTTCGGCCAGGTTCAAAAGAGCCACGGTAATGGCCTGTTGCCCACTGGAAAGAGCCAGACCGCCGACGCCGCCTTCCAACGCCGCCATGCGTTGCTCGAGAACGTCGGTCGTGGGATTCATCAAACGTGTATAGATCCATCCCATCTCCTTCAAGGCGAACAAGTCGGATGCGTGTTGAGTATCGCGAAAACAATAACTGGTCGTCTGATGAATGGGCGTGGCTCGACTCCCGGTCATCGGGTCGGGCTGCTGTCCGGCATGAAGTGCCAAGCTGCCAAGCCCGTGTATTTCAAACTCTTTATGGTTCATTATGACTGCACCTTTCAGCTCACAAGAGGGGTGGCAAGTGTTTTTTAACAGGAATCATTGTAACAAATCGACGGGGGCTTACACGTCCTAAGTTTATATGGCTACCAAGATAGACATACCCCCCTGTGAAGTATATGCTGTCGCGAGAAGGAACGCATTATTAGCCGAAGGCGTTGAAGCACCGGCATTTGCATCATAGCCCACTTGAAGAAAAGACAGCCTCGGCTGTGACTGTGTCAGGATTGACGCTTGGAAAGAACTCTAGAATTCCGGTCCGATTTCTGCCGCCGGTGCCGGGATAGGTTCCATTGGCGCAACTGGCGTACCCTGGGGGACAATCTCGATCGATTCGGCTGGTACTTCGGTCGCTTGTGGACAACCGCCGGGCTGCATCACGGCCGACTGGTAATTGCTACGGTAGAGATATCCCCTGGGGCTCTGCCAAGCCGTGATACTACTCAACGGCACCACTCCCACTCCGTACGGTTGAGCTGATGTAGTAACCGGGATCAACGGCCAGGGCGTGACCACGGCAGCATAGCCGCGTGGGCCGACGAAGTCGCTGCGGCCGTATCTCACCACGCGTCGCACCGGCCGAACTGGAACCGGATTCAGGATGGGAGACATCACGCGATAGGAACCACCGTAGACCACGCCGCCGGGGAAATCTCGCACGTCGGCAAATGAGCCCACCGGCATGGGTACTACCGTCGGAGCCGTCACCACGCCGCCGGGCGCGGGCACCGCAACAACTGCGGGAGCCGGTACCGCCGCCACGGGCATGCTATATCCGCCGGCCAGAGCATGGTTCAATGTAAAGCATATCAGACAGACAAATAGTCCGCTTGAGAGGACTGTACGGATTGCAGCAGCCATTTTCTCACTCCCGCCGTTAGATTCGTAATTGGAAAATCTTCCGGATTCTTCCCAGCGTCATAAACGTACAACATCAATGGCACTGGGGCAAGAAAAACAGAGATGGAATTGGCAGGGGGAAGCACTCGGTGAGTTAGAATGAATGCTTGACCGCCGGCTCGGAAGGAACTTCATCTGAGTATAATCGCGGCATCATCCGACCTGTCCGTCAATCCATTGACGATAGCTCTTCGATGCCGCTATAATCGGCACGGCCAGAATTTCGGGCACTTCGTATGGATGCAAACCCTTCACGGCCTCTTCCACACGCTCGTACAACTCACCGCGGGTTTTGGCCACGCATTGCCATTCGCTTACGGTTTCGATCTGTTCTTTCCAGCGATATGTACTGCGAATGGGGCCGACGATCTGCACGCAAGCCGCCAATCGCTGTTCAACCAGGGCCGTGGCGATCTTTCGGGCATCTTCTTCGGTTTCGGTGGTTGTGACGATTTGGACGTATTTGGTCATCTCAAGCCCCATCGACTTATGAAATGCAGAAACGGTTTGTCATCGAATCAGAATATAGCGTCAACATCTTGTGCGGAATGGATTATGCGCACAATCCGGATACCATCATTTCCGGGAAGATAAAAAATTACGTAGTTCTTAAACGAAAAACTGCGAAGATTTGGCACCAACTCGGAGCGAGTTTCTCCTAACAGTGAATGATTGGTTAGCAATAGAAACTTTTCATGAAACAATTCGATCAGTCGGTGTGCCGCCCCAGGATTATCGTCAGCAACATGAGTATAGATGTTGAGGAGATCAGCACTCGCGTCAGCGTCCATTCGCCAGCGTTTCATTTTTTGTGCTGTTTTCTTTCTGCCAGAATGCGATCACCTTCGGCTTTGATTTTTTCAAGAAATGGTCCTAATGAATTTTCATCCAACTCAATGCCTTCACCTCGCTCAAGACGTTCCACGGCCGGTTGAAGTTCTTTACGTAATTCCGCGATGCGTTTTTCACGTTTCCTTAGGAGACGTAGAGCCTCGCCAATAACTTCATCTTCCGACTGATAGCTGCCACGCCTGATGACTGCTTGTACGAATTTTTGATGTTCCGCGGGAATGTTCACAGTCATTATTATGCTCTCCTGAAAATTGCCTTCCACTTTGAGTTTATTCTAACACAGAGGATAGTGCAATCAAAGCAATGATGTTCCAGAGAAGATAGTGCGGCATCGAAAAACACGAGGTTCATTGTGGGCTTTACCCTCTTTTTCAGCTAGTTAAGAGCGTGAATTGTACTCAAACCCCATAAAACCGCTTAGCCACTTCCTCCGCGTGGAACAGCATCCACTGCTGGCTCGTGTAAACCGCGTGCCCGGCCAAGTGCGCAGCGATACCGCCTTGTAAAGGTCCGTAGTCGACCAGTAGAGTCGTACCTTCGTCGGGCACGATGGCGCCGGCTTCGAAACGGTCGGCCGGTTTGGCCGGTGTGATACCTTGTTGCAGAAGCTCTTGCAGCCGGTTATCGGCAAGCCAACTGCGCCAAGCGAACACGCTGGGCATGATGTTCGTTCCCGCGATACCCAACTGCTGTATATAATCGCCATCGGCCGCGTCCATGATGTCGTTGACGCGCGGTGGAAAGGCGGCCCGATATTCGGGCAAGCCGCTGGCTGGGCGGTGGTTGATGAAATGCATCAAGTGGTCGTAGCCGGTCGAATCCCATCCATAGCGTATAGGCGTGCCGAAAGTAACAATGTCCAGCGGAACATCGAACAACGGTGCCGAGT
>JAFGTN010000062.1 GCA_016934075.1 Pirellulales bacterium | reverse complement strand
TGTCGTTTCTGCATCGAAAGTCTCCTTGCCATATCCGGCGCTAAAGACTCTCATAACATATGGAGCAGGTTTTGGGGAGCACTCCACATAGTTAGATGCCTTTAACAGACAATTCATCTGTTTCAAGTAGACGAATGGGGATCTCGACCTCAAAGTAGTTTCTACTGCGAGGAACGAATGGACTGTTGTAGGCCATTACCCGCAATTCCCCAGCAGCCGAATAAAGGTCCTTATTGACATCGAGCCAATCTTGAAGACGCTCACGGGCGGCGGCTACCGATTTGGTTGTTCTGGGGCCGCGAACTCCCGTACTGATGACCATCATGGGCGCTACATCTACTACTTTAACAGCTTTGCCGCTTCCCGGTTGTCCCATGTCGGCACTACCGTAAAGAAAGGCCATCTTACTCTCGCGCGGCTCTTGGCTATTTGAATTGCTATTCGAATAGGCCATTTCCACCGGTGCTGTCATGGCAATGTCGTTCTTTTTGATATGCATCAAGAGCTTCCAAAATGCTCGACCCGATTTGACATCCGCCTCGGCCTTACGGTAGGCAGGATACTGCTTGATCTGCACATCTCCTACCGCGGTGTACTGAGGAAATCCTTTCGGCATTTTTGCCTCAACGATCGGCCGGAAGTCTTTGTCATCCGCTTTGGCACGCATGGCGAATACCGAAAATATCATCGCGGTGGTAGCACTCAGAATCACGATTCCAATAGGAAACAGTTTTGTGGTAAACATTGTAATATCTCCGTGGTAAGCTGGATTGGACATTATTGATGCCCGAAAGTCTATTCGCCCGAAATCCGGAATTGGATTCATTTTCAGCAATCACTAACGAAAAAAATCCGGGCAACAAAGCTGCGGCGCAATGACACAGAGGAGCTGATTCGCCTTTGGCAGCCGATTCTTGCCAATACAGAGGCCAACGTACTAACGCGACTTCAGGGGTGATTTTTATGGTGGAGCATTTGTTTATTATTTCCGTGCAGAAATAACCACCTCTTCAGATAAAAATTCATTAGAGTCGGAACCAACCTAAGCTGCCCATCTCGTTCCAACCCACGTGCTGACGAGCGTGGTAATGGCACAAACGGTAGCTCCCCAGATCAGATCAACCAGCGTCACAATCGGCGGCCAGTCTTTGATTGTCGCCTGATTAGTGAGATCATAGGTGGCGTACGTAACCAGCCCAAATAGAGCGCCCCTCAGAGTGGCTGAAAAGAGCGATTTTTGGCGTATGGCGGGCGTCACGACAAAAACCGTCAAGCCGATTAGAAAGATGATGTAAAACGCTCCGGCCGCATACCAGTTGGGGGTATCGGCCAGCAAGAAACCGATCTGCGTTTGATAAAAACTCTTAGCTACCAATCCCAACCATATTGCGTCGAGAACCGCAAATACCACAAAGGCTATGATGAAGTGTTTCGAGAATTCTCTGGCCATTTTCTAATCCTCAAACATCCTGGGGGGTGCGCTAAACACTTCGATTCTCCCAAAAGATATCGCGCCCCGCCGCGCAAGGCAAGATCTGGATAACTGAGTACACAATTATTGGGCAAAGTAATTGTTTGACCGGTTGTCATCTTATTAATACAATTCCGTGAATTGTAGTCTTTTCCGAAGCGAAGCGAGGAAGATTGATATGGTACTTGAACCCGTCGTACAGATCGTGCTCGGTTTATTGCTGTCCTCGTTAGTCATGGCCGTACTCTGGTTCATCCAGCGGAAAACATTGAACGCCGGTATTGTCGATGTCGGCTGGGGCGCCATGATCGGAGTTCTTGGGATGTTGTTTGCCGCGACATCTGATGGCCTGGCGACTCGCCGGGCGATCGTGGGATTAATGATCGGCATCTGGTCATTGCGACTGTCAGTTCATCTGTTAACCGATCGAATAATCGGCCACCCCGAGGAAGGCCGCTACCAGACTCTAAGGGCCAAGTGGGGCACAAAGGCTGGTCGGAACCTGCTACTGTTTTTTCAAGTCCAAGCGGTGTTGGCCCTTTTATTCGCCATGCCCGTGCTTACGGTTTCTCACAACAAAACCTCGCCATTGAACGCTTGGGACTATCTCGGGATAGCTATCTGGTTAATTGCAGTCGGCTGCACGGCGTTGGCCGACCGGCAACTGGCGATTTTCAAGTCGCGGCCAGATAGCCGGGGAAAAACCTGCCGGGATGGGCTGTGGCGATACTCGCGCCACCCGAACTATTTCTTCGAATGGCTGCACTGGTGGACGTATGCCGCAATGTCCGTGGGAGCTGCTTATTGGTGGGTGCCGGTGGCTGCGCCATTGATTATGCTGTTCTTCCTGTTTAAAGTCACGGGCATACCTCCTACCGAGGCCCAGGCCCTGGCCAGTCGCGGCGAAGATTACCGAAATTACCAGCGAACCACCAGCGTCTTTGTGCCTTGGTTCCCGAAGAAGGAGCCCAAAAAGTGATGAATCTTATCGATCTGGCTGAAAGCGGTTCGTTGCCCGACTGGCTGATTCGCAAGGGCATCCGCCGTTTGCTGGCTGCGCGGCTGCGAAAAGAAGGCCGTGGAAACGTCGAGCAGCAACGGGCGGCACAAGCTGGCTTCATCGAAGAATTGCAGCAAAGCCCGATTGCCATCGCCACGGACGCGGCCAACGAGCAGCACTACGAAGTTCCAGCCAAATTTTTCCAGCAGGTGCTTGGTCCTCGTCTGAAGTACAGTTGCTGCTATTTCCCCTCGGCAAACTCGACTCTTACCGAGGCGGAGGATGCGATGTTGGGTTTGTTTTGCGAGCGGGCGGAACTTGTCGACGGGATGGAAATCCTGGAACTCGGCTGCGGCTGGGGTTCACTTTGCCTTTGGATGGCCCAGCAGTATCCGTCCGCGCGTATCATGGCGGTTTCCAACTCGCAAAGCCAGCGCCAGTTCATCGAGTCTCAGGCTCTGGAACAGAAGATCAACAACCTGGAGGTGGTAACAGCCAACATCGCGGATTTTACAACGGAACGAAGATTCGACCGCGTCGTGTCGGTGGAAATGTTCGAACATGTACGCAACTATCAACTGCTGATGCGGCACATTACGGAGTGGCTCAATCCCCAAGGCAAGCTGATGGTGCACATCTTCTGCCATCGCCATCTGGTATATCCATTCGAGACCGAAGGAGCGGATAACTGGATGGGACGGCACTTCTTCACCGGCGGGATCATGCCTTCGGACGATCTGCTTCTCCATTTCCAAGAGGATCTTGTATTGCAGAAACGTTGGAGTGTTTGCGGAACACAATACGCCAGAACCCTGGAAGCCTGGTTGCTGAACTGTGACCGCTACCGCCACGATCTGCTGGAATTATTCAAGGCGGATCTCGGAGACCGGGAAGGCCCGCGGCAACTGCAACGCTGGCGGATGTTCTTCATGGCATGTGCGGAATTATTCAACTACTACGGCGGAAAAGAGTGGTTTGTTTCACACTATCTCTTCAGGAAACGCTGAAGCTACTCGGGAACTTGATCTTTAATACGGCACTTTGGTTTGCACAAAAGTATTTGCGCGTCCGCGATCAGGCGTTCGCGAAAACCGGCTTCACAATAACAGAAATAATACTCCCAAAGCCGTAAGAACTCTTCCCTGAATCCCAACGCACGCACCTGGTCGATGTTTTCATGGAAGTGGCGCCGCCAATGTGAGAGTGTGAGAGCATAGTGGGCCGTTAGATCTTCGAAATCGACCAGCCGCATATCCGTGACGCGTCCCAGCGAACCGCAAATGGCACCCAGCGACGGCAGGCATCCGCCCGGGAAGATGTAACGTTGGATGAAATCGACCGAACGGCGGTAGCGATGGAATCGCTGGTCGGGGATCGTAATCGCCTGCAGGAGCATGGCGCCGTGGGGCTTTAGCAAGTCGGAACAAGTTCGGAAGAAAGTGTCAAAATATTCGTATCCCACGGCCTCGATCATCTCGATTGAGACCAGTTTGTCGAAGCGTCCCTGCAGATGACGGTAATCTTGACATAGTACGGTGATGCGGTCCTGCAGGCCCTCATCTCGCACTTTTCGCAGGGTGAACTCATATTGCTTTTTCGAAATGGTTGTGGTGGTAATCCGGCATCCGTGATTTTTTGCCGCATAGATAGCGAACCCGCCCCACCCCGAGCCTATTTCCATCACATTGTCGTCTTCGCATAGTTGCAGCATGCGGCTCACCCGCGCGAACTTCACCAGCGAAGCTTCCTGCAGTGAGCTTTGTGCATTTGTGAAAATACCACACGAATAGGCCATGGTGTCGTCGAGGAAGAGCGAGAAGAAATCATCGCCCAGGTCGTAATGGGCGGCGATATTACGGCGGCTGCCGCCAAGGGTGTTTCGGTGTAAACGGTGTATCATTCTCTTGACGGGCAACATCACGCGTGAAGCGCGGCTTTCGATTCCATCATCACCTACGAAATTTTGAGAAAAAATCCGCATAAGCCCAACCAGATTGTCACATTGCCATTGCCCCTGGATATAAGACTCGGCCGCGCCCAGACTTCCTCCCAGTGCCACGTACCGGTAGAAATGGGCATCATGCACAGTCAATTCTACCGGTGGTGTCGCTTGCATGGCCGATCCGAAACTGTGTGAACCATCTCCATCCACAATCGTGACCTGCCCCGAGTTCAACCGTCGTAAACGCCTGAATACAGCCCGCCGAAAGCCGTTTTCGAGCATTCGGCCAAATCCCGGTTCAGGCTCTCTACGGTTCTTGTTGTTCGCTGCCTTATCGGCTATGAATTTTCCGGTCGACTGTTTTGATTTGGGTGTGGATAGAATGGACATTTTTTCCTCCATAACCAAAAAGCCTGGTAGTATATGGCCTGCACGATGCGGCCACTCATGAAAGGGTATCGCAAGAGCAGGCCGGTAAGGCTGCGGCGATTTAGTTCGCGTCGTGTCAATGAAAGATTGGCCTTGAAAACCATCTCGCTATCTTTCCGATCGATAATCTGAGCCTTTAGCCGTTCGCCGGGCTTTGACAGTTGCCAGTAGTATTGCATGCTCATTTCCATGAATGGCGAAACATGAAAGTCTTTGGCGTGTGAAAAGCACAACTCTTCATGTCTATCCACGCGATTGGCGTCCGAAAGCACATAGTAGTGTGTCTCCCGCCAGGGTGTATTGCTGACTTCGGCGACTACTGTTTCAAGAGTTTCGCCATCAGGATCGAAACAATAGTATAGATTCAGCGGACTGAAGTAGTATCCGAAACATCGCAATCCACTCAGCAAACGAACAGGGCCCGTCGGGCGCTTGTCAGTCCTTTCTTGCACCAGATCCCGAACCGATTCCGCCAGGGGCTTGTGTAGATCACCCAGATGATCTTCTTGCCTGAATGATTGGGGCGCAAATCGGCTCCGGCTCAAAACTCTATCGCTGATCAACTCAGGAACCTCGTCCAGATCGAGGTATAGCATATATAGCCCATAGCGGAATCGATGCTCCTTTGGAACAAATCGTTTATGACTGAGTTGTCCTACATAGATGCAACTGTGCATGATTCCATATTCTTTCCAAAGCACTTGCCCACGGCCAATGCGCTTTTAACTCCGTCTTCATGGAATCCATATCCCCAATAAGCTCCACAGAAATATGTGTTACGCTTACCGTTGATTTCAGAATAACGCTTTTGGGACCGCAATGCATAATTGCTGTAAACCGGATGCTGATACACAATTCGC
>JAFGTN010000588.1 GCA_016934075.1 Pirellulales bacterium | reverse complement strand
TTTGCAAGCCACTTCCAATTGACGCGCGGGGGATCGATCGAGAGTCTGGTTACTCTGGGCCTCGACGGAGGCGCCATGGAGATCCATTCGGCGGACGCTTATGTACTAGCGTGCGGGACGTTGAGCACGTCGAATGTCGTGCTCAGAACTGTTTACAGGGGCAGAAATGAGATAGTGCGGCTCGCCGGTCTGATGGACAACCGCCAGATCCTGGCTCCGTTCCTCAATTTGTCAATGCTGGGGCGTAACTGCAATCTGAGCACGTATCAGTATCACCAACTCGCATTCGGAATTGAGATGGGCTCACCGGCTCAGTACGTTCACGGGCAAGTGACGACGCTGAAGACCGGAACTGCGCATGCCATCTTTCAGAATCTACCGCTCGACCTCAAAACTTCAATCCAAGTTTTTCGAAATCTCCGAGCGTGCCTGGGCGTGCTTAATATGAATTATTGCGATTGGCGACGCGACGATAACTATCTGACGCTTTCAAAAGATACGACTGACGAAGGTGGATGGCCCGTCCTGTCCATTCAATACAAATCCGCAGCTGGCGAGGCGGCGACAATCGAGCGGACCTGTTCGATCGCTCGACGCTTCTTCGCCTCACTCGGGGCACCGCTTGTGCCCGGCATGATGCACGTTCGGCCGATGGGCTCGAGTGTGCATTATTCGGGTACGCTTCCAATGTCGGCGGAGCGCAAGCCATGGGCCGTTTCGCCGACGTGTCAATCGTACGATATCGACAATCTCTTTATTGTGGACGGCGCCGTCATGCCGTTCTTGCCGGCGAAAAACTTGACCTTCACGCTGATGGCAAACGCTGTTCGCGTCGCAGCAACGGTGTTTTGAGGGACACTGTCACGAACTCGCGAGATCACTCTGCCTGCAAGCGTTGAGGGATCTCTTCATCTGTGGAGGGTCAAAGACCAGGCCGGTTGGCCCTGAGGGCAGTGACCGGAGAAGTGAATGCCGGCCTTGGGCGGTTGGTCTTTCCTGAATAAGCGCACTCGCCCTATTGCGTGCGACATCAGTCGCGAATCGCGTTCAGGGGCATGTCATGTGATGACGTCGTGGCAGGCGCCCGAATTACGTCCTCAATAATGAACAGGGGTCTATTCTTCGACTGAATATAGAGGCGTCCCAAATATTCGCCCATGACGCCTAGGACGAGCAATTGACCGCTGCCCAGAATCAAAACGACGGTCATCAATGTCGTCCAGCCCTGAATAGCAATCCCCGTAAAGTAGCTGTAGACTGTATAGGCGAAGAAGAACATTCCCATTATGGAACAGAGGAAACCCAAATAGGTCGCCATGCGCAACGGCAGGGTGGAAAAGCCGGAGATGGCGTCGACTGCGAAACGCAGCATTTTCCCCAAAGGATATTTCGTATCGCCCGCAAACCGTTCGTGCCGATCGTATTGCAGGGGGACCTGGCGAAATCCGATCCAACTCACCATGCCGCGAATAAATCGGTATCTCTCGGGCATGCGGTTTAGTTCATCGACCGTTCTTCGACTCATTAGCCGGAAATCGCCGACGTCAATTGGGATCTTGATGTCGATCATCGTGTTCAAGAGCCGGTAGAACGCGAAGGCCGAAAATTGCTTGAAAATGGATTCGCCTTGGCGTGCTCTGCGCTGTCCGTAGACGACGTCAGCGCCCCCATCCATTAGCTTCATCATGGGGCCGATCAGTTCGGGCGGGTCCTGCAGATCGGCGTCGATAATTAATATGCGTTCCCCCCGACAGATATGGAGACCCGCGGACAGAGCCAATTGATGGCCGTGATTTCTGGAAAGAAGTACGCCAACAACATGCGGATCTCTGTTGCATAGTTCGGTAATCATTGAACGCGTCGCGTCGGAGGATCCGTCATCGATCAACACGATCTCATAGTCATCGCCTACCTCGGCCGCACACGCGGCGGTCAAGCGTCGATACAGCTCCGCCAGCGACTCCATCTCATTGTAACAAGGAGAAACAGCGGAAAGCTTTGGCGCTGCGGTGATTGACATGTTTGGGACTAATGCAATCTGCTTGCCGGGTTGGCTGTCACAATACTGGCTTTTAGCGGCCATAGCCACAAGACACCCTCGCCACTTTGGTCAATCGGCATTCCGGTTTGGTTGTTTTTTGTTATCGGTTTGCGGCATTTCCTGACCGTTAGAGCAGTGACTAACGTAGGGCAAGCGCCGCACTTCGTCTAGTCCGGTGGGCCGGGGAAGGCAGCGAGCCGCCCCCATCCGCCAGGGAACGTTTGACCCACTTGGCGACAGTTTTTTCGGCGTGGTGGTGAACCCGGCGGCGACGTAAGCCTTAGTGCGGCGGCCGACGATGTCGCGATCAACCCTCTGGTGTCCCTTTCGGTATCCGGACCGAATGGACAACCTCCTTGAGCTCACATTCAGCCGTTTAAAAAAGAGACCGTGCCGATGCTACCGAGAAAAGTAACCACTGGACATTGTTCCATGCGAGCAATCCAAGAAATAGGGAACTAGCAACATAAAGTGCCAAATTCGATGGAGAACACAGCGACCTGGAGGCCACCAAGAGTATCAGGGGCACGTACGATGGGGCATACAGGATTGTCTCCGAACCAAAGAACAGAAATAGGCAGAAATGCCCTAGAATGCCCAGTGCAAGCAGAATGTCTACTTTCTCGATCGGCCCCACCTTAAACGTTCTCCACGCCCCCATTCCTACGAGGATGGCCCATAACAGCAATGCCGCGTAACCAGCAGGCCGATGGTTCGCGACACTGACACGCTGTAGCGAAAGATATCCCGTGTTGTTGGGCTTCACCTCTACGGTGGGTTCAGGCATGACCGTCGCATGAAACCAGTACGCAGTAGCCCTCTGTTGGATTGTCCCGCCAACAGACTGGAATGTTGATTTAAATGGCAGGTTTCGGAAGTCAAGAAATGCCGACGATGTGGGAAACAAGAATTGAGGAAGCGCAGCCAGCATCACAACCACGAAGAATGCGTTGATTGAGGCTTGCAGCCCTTTTCTCGGACCAAACGCGAGAAACAGAGCGGCGATGCCAACCATAAAGTTCGTTATCGTGATACCGAGCGTGCCGGCCGCGGCGAGCACCAGCCAGTTCCCAGAAATCATCCGACGTTCGTAAGCGACGAAGGCGGCAACACAGACAAGAATTGTGATGGATCCCGCGATATGCCGCTCAAAAATACCCAGAAACAGCACTCCCCCAGTGCTCGCCACACCAATTGCGGTGAATATCAGCGCCGCACCGATCGGCCGTCGCATGAGGCGTAATGTGATATAGATCAGACAGGCCCATAGTGAGGCAAAGACAATCAACAAGACGAGTGCGGCGTTATACTTGTCGATGCCCAGCAGCTGTGTCTGAACGAACACTGCCGGGTAAGTCAGCAGTGCAAATATTGGATGAAGGTTGTTTCGGTCTTGGTGTGGCGTCCATCTGTCGGTCATTACTTCGAAGATGAAGGCAGAGTCGCTATCAAACCAGACATCGAGGTGCGCAACCGTGAATGAAAGGCTGGAGGCAACGATCCACGTAAGGATGCCAGTCATCACGGCGATAGCCGCGCAAAAATACGTGTCGAGGGTCAGACTACTCCCTCGCGCGACACCCGATTCGGTTAAGTCAGTCATCTGCTCTGGCCGCCGTGATCGTGGCGTGTGGAGATGCTCGGTAGGTTTGGGCATTCTGACTGAAGCCATTTCTGACTCCAAGCGCAAATTCGACCCCGTTCCACCGCAGCGACTATCCGGTTCGTTGTTAGTAAATTGGCGTTCTGGAGTTCATAGGGCCACCGATCACAAGGCATAGCTAATTGGTGCAGCCAAGTGGTAGGGGGCGGCCGAGCAA